>JAICQC010000293.1 GCA_025938055.1 Anaerolineales bacterium
CAACTTGGACAGGCAATTGAAGAGGTGTAAGATGAATACTCTACATACGAGAAATGCCTTAGTTTATCTGTACAAAATCGTGGAGGCTGGAGAAAAGGGATATGCGGTTGCAGCTTCCAATGTGAAGAACCGGGCCATCAAAATCCTTTATAAGTCTTATGCTCAACAACGCCTCCAGTTTAAGGAAGAAATATTTGTAGAGATACAACGGCTCGGCGGTCATGCGAGGCCAAGAAGTAATTTTCTTGGCATTGTTCATCGAGGCCGGATCGATATTTTTGCCGCACTGACAATTGGCGATGAAAATGTAGAAAAGGTGGTTCTGAAGGAAGTGTTGCTGGGTGAAACGGTGGCTGTCAAAGCTTATGAAAAAACGTTGAAAAAAGATCTGCTTCCTGAAACCCGAGAAATGCTCGAACGTCAGTTCGATGAAGTGCGGAAAGTTGTCGAGCAGGTTCGTCTGCTTAAGGGACAAAAGGGGAAGCGAATGGTCCTCCGCCTGTATGATTCAAAAATGGATGCTGACGAAGCTCTCCAATCCCTAAAAAGGGATGGGTTTTCCGAAAAAGCAATTGCGCTAGAGAGTTGGAGTCATGGTATTCATAGTGAATTGTACAAGAGCCGGGGCACCACAATTCTCGAAACAGTTATCTCCGGGGCTGTAGGAGGCGCGATATGGGGGATTGTGGCTGGGGGACTGGCAGCTATCGGCATCCTCCAAATATCTGCTATTAACTCAGAAAAGGCTGCGCCAGTGATTCTCGTCCTTGCCATGCTGGGATTAATATCAGCGGGTGCCTTTATTGGAGGTATGATAGGTCTCTTTATCGGATGGGGCATTGCGGGTGAGGATAGCTATGTATACGATGATAGTATCAAACATGGGGAAATCCTCATGCGGACGGTTGTAGACACGTCGCGCGCAGCCAGAGCTGGTCACATCATGGAGCATGTTACTATGGAGACCCGGACGCGACCCACAAGCGAACTTCCTGCATGAATTTGGGTTTGTTTACACTATCTATTAGGTCGGAAACTGCCTCTCAACTTTTTCAATTCAATCTATTTGAATCTAATTTGAATCTAAATTATTACGTTTCGGCACAATCCTTGTCGATTTCTCTTGCTTAGGTGGAATTGATGTGGGATTGGATTATTCCGAAAAATCCTGATTGTTTTCGAGGGTCTGATGGGTATAATGTTTTCAATGGCTTCCACGCGAACCAATGATGAGTGGTTAAAAGATTTGAATGCAGGCGGCCCGGCACAAGAGAACGCCATTGCCGACCTGCAAGGTATATTACTCAGGGCTGTTTTATACCTGTTTAACCGCAATATGGGCGATCTTAACGCACTGGCTCGGGATGATATCTTGCGATTAGCTGAAGACTGCGCGCAGGATGCTCTGATTGCCATCATGAATCATCTCTCAGATTTCCGGGGTGACAGCAAGTTCACGACCTGGGCTTATAAATTTGCTATAAATATTGCTCTTATGGCTGCTCGCCGAGAGCGATGGAGAGGTGTCTCGCTGGATCAATTGTCTTCCTCAGAAGACGGGATTCTTTTTGAGCGGGACATGCTGGATAAAGCCCCTGGGCCCACACTCGATCAATCGGCAATGCGAGACGAGGTGCGCGATATTATCCAGGAGGTGATAGCACACGACCTGACTGAGAAACAGCGACAGGTGCTGATCATGATGGTTTTTAATGAAGTTCCCATGGATGAGGTTGTCCGCGAGTTGAGCACAAATAGGAATGCCGTTTATAAGCTGCTTCATGACGCCCGCCGCAAGCTTAAAAGCCGGCTGCTGTCACATGGTTTTGAGACTGGCGAAACGCTGACTTTGTTTAGTGCGCAAGGGTAAGATTTCGATAGGTCGTGCAACAAATGATTCAGGAGCACTTATGAAACGAGAACAGTTTGAGGCATGGCTTCGAAATATTTACCAAACCCAGGATGTTGAAATATCCTGTACCGAGTGTTTTGATCGGGTATCCCACTTCGTTGAAGTCGAAATAACCGGCTGGGATGTTGTTGCTGAGCTGCAGCAGGTCAAACAGCACTTAGACCAATGCCGCGCCTGCCGAGAAGAATATGAGATCCTACGCGATTTAAGACACATGGAGGACGAAGGGGACATGCCAGCTTTCGATGAGCTACAGAATCTGAATCGCTAGAGTTTGTTCATTTTACAGATAGGATCAGCGCTTCCAGAGGTGGAAGTGCTTTTATTTTTGGTAAGAAGTAGCTTCTCTGAGCAACTAATGAGTGGAGTATCTCTCAGAAAGATCAAAATTCTTTCTGATCATGAATACAAAATTTGACATACCTGGTCGATAGATGGCTGGGAAAACAAGAGGAGATAATCGTGCACGTACATGATGACCCGAATGATATTGAATACAGCACCGCGATGCGATTACAGACCCGGGAGATTACGGATGAACAGATGTATAGATTTGAAGGCTATGCCTCCGAAATCTTTGCTGCCTTTGGGTTGGATTTGAACACGTCTGCTACAAGAGATACGCCGCGGCGCTTCATCAAGGCACTTTTCGATGCGACAGAAGGCTATGATGGCGATCCGAAGGTATTGAAAGTCTTTGACACGGAGTGCCGGGGCGATCCAGATTGTCATCTCAGCCAGGTGATCGAAGGTCCCATCCCGTTTTTTGCACTTTGTGAGCACCATGCCTTGCCGTTCTACGGCCAGGCTTATGTCGGTTATATTGCGCACGAAAATATCATCGGTATTTCTAAACTGACCCGGCTTGTGCGGATCTTTTCGAAGCGTTTTGCGGTCCAGGAACGGATCGGCCACCAGATTGCCGATGCTCTCGAGACCATGCTGCACCCTCACGGAGTCGCAGTATTCCTGGAAGCCAATCACCTGTGTGTCGAAATGCGAGGCGTACGAGAGTCTGCCCCTAAGACGCGCACCACCGTTTGGCGCGGTCAGTATGCCGAAGATGCAAGCCTGCGCGCTGAATTCTTCGCCGCATCCGGGCTGCAGAGAAACGGGAAATAAGGAAGTTCAATAAGGAGTAATATGATGAGTCAGAATCCATTAATAGAATTGCAGGTACTTGGCCAGAGCATCTGGATTGATTTTATTTCTCGAGGGATGATTTCCTCAGGAGAACTCCGGCGATTGATTGAGGAGGACGGCGTCAGTGGCGTGACTTCAAATCCCTCGATTTTTGAAAAAGCGATAGCAGGAGGTGACGACTACGATGAGTCAATCCGAGGCATTTCCTCAAAAGGGGCTGGCAGCGAGGAGATTTTTCAAACTCTCGCTATCGAAGATATCCAAAGTGTGGCAGATCTCCTGCGCCCAACGTATGATCGAACAGAGGGTCGTGATGGTTTTGTAAGCCTGGAGGTATCCCCAACGTTAGCACACGACACCACAGGTACAGTAGCAGAAGCCCGAGAACTGTGGGCCCGGGTAAACCGTCCCAACGCAATGATCAAAGTGCCGGCGACCTTAGAAGGCATTCCAGCCATCCGTGAGCTCACCGGAGAGGGTATCAATGTCAATATCACCCTGCTGTTTGGGTTGCCTCGCTACCGGGAGGTAGCAGACGCTTATATTGGAGGATTGGAAATCCTGGCGGACAAGAAAAAACCGCTCAATCGGGTTGCCTCCGTCGCCAGTTTTTTCCTCAGCCGTATCGATACTCTTATTGATCCGGTACTTGAAAAGATAATGAAGACAGATAACCCAAAGGCTGATATCGCTGCGCGCTTGCATGGGCAAATCGCGATTGCCTCTGCCAAAGTAGCTTACGAGATGTACAAAGAAATATTCGGTAGTGATCGCTTCCTCGGGCTAGCCAACAGTGGGGCGCGAACCCAAAAATTATTGTGGGCAAGCACGAGTACCAAAAATCCAGCTTATGGCGACACGAAGTATATAGAGGCGCTTATTGGACCCTACACCATTAACACGGTGCCTGTTGAGACGTTAAATGCATACCGTGACCATGGGCATCCGGAACAGACCCTGGATCAAGAAGTACATAGAGCTTACCATTTGTTAAATAAACTTGCACCTGTTGGGATTGATCTGGATGCAATTACACAGGAACTGGAAGACGAAGGAATAGAAAAATTTGTCTCGGCATTTGAGCGCCTGATGGGTTCTATCAAGGAAAAACAGGCTGCTGTGCATGTGTCGTAAACTCAAGCACGCTTCGTTACTAGCTTTATTTTTTGCTCTGCTGTTTTCTTTCACAGTCTCGGCGCATGGTGTTACCCAGGTAGGCGATTATGAACTGGTCATTGGTTTTCACAACGAGCCAGCCTATCAGGGTGAACCCAACGGGCTTGATCTGTTTGTGACCAACACAACAACAAACGAACCAGTCAATGGCCTGGAGGAAACGCTCAGAGTTGAAATTATTTACGGAGCCTCGAAGCAACAACTATCCATAGAGCCGCAATTTGGCCAGGACGGCACGTATACAGCCCACGTGCTCCCAACGGAAGTGGGTGACTATACCTGGCATATTTGGGGGGAGATTGAGGGAACACCCGTGGATGTTTCGATGACGAGTTCACCGAATACCTTTGGGTCTGTTAAACCCAGGGGTGAAGTTGCCTTTCCCGCCGCGGAGCCGACTCTTAATGAGTTGCGTGACCAGGCCCAATTGGCTTTGACGATTGGAATTTTAGGGGCCGTCCTCGGTGCGATTGGCATTGTCCTGGGTTTCCTGGGAATCCGCTCCAGGCGAAGTTGATTCTTTTTCAATACAGGTTGAGGAGTGTGTCCTGAACCGCTATGCCGGTTTATCTGAGATGAAACGTTTTATTCCGCCTCTGATTATCGTGATCGTGATGGTGCTTTGGATCGTAAGCCCGGCAGGAGCCCATGCGAATCTGGTTCGCTCCGTTCCCAGTGCAGGTGCGGTGCTGGCTCAGTCTCCACCGGAAATCGTCCTTGAATTTAGCGAGGATCTTGAACCTGCTGTGACGAAAGTCGAATTACTCGATGCAAACGGTCAGGTTATAGTCCCCGGACCAGGCATAATTGACCCGAGCGCCCCGCGTGTGCTCCGATTGAAGCTTGATGCTTTGCCCGACGGCGTATATAGCGCAGTTTGGAGAGTTCGCTCCGCGGTCGACGGGCACATTATGAACGGCAGCGTAGGATTTTCGATCGGCGAGACAAGCCCGGCAGCATCCCTTCTCCCTCCACCCGGTACTCCAGATCCAGCCACAAGAATTCCATCTACTGCAGAAGTGGTCGCTCGATGGCTGGCTTATCTATCCACGGCAGTTGCGGTGGGAAGCCTCAGCTTTGGTTTTCTGATATGGCGACCCGCTTATCAAAGCGAAATGAACAAGTTAGAAGCATTAGATGAAGCCATCAGGCAATTGATTCGGCGGTTAACCTTGGGGGCGCTGGCCACCCTTGGCGTTGCCACCCTCAGTTTCGCGATCATTCAGGCCGTACAGGCCTTTGAGGGTCCCATATGGGAAACTCCAGGTACACTATTCTCTCAACTATTTGTAGGCTGGATTGGCTTCGTGTTGGGAGCGCGTTTAATCTTCACCATCATTTTGGGATGGTTGGTTCTGCGGCTTCCCGCGCCAGGCGCCGGATGGTCGAGATTATGGTGGAAGATCATCATACTCGGTAGCGCCATCTTATTGACTTTCAGCCTGCAAGGACATGGCGCAGCGCGGGGATCTGTATTAGGCGTGGCAGTGATTTCGTTGCATTTGGTCGCTACGACCGTTTGGTTAGGTGGACTTCCCATGCTCTTTCTTGCCCTTCGACGGGTTGATTCCTCTGCCTCCGTGCTTGTCCCGCGCTTCTCAACTGCCGCTCTCATCAGCGTGGGAATTATC
>JAICQC010000296.1 GCA_025938055.1 Anaerolineales bacterium
CATGTCCTGCTCTCCTCCCGTTCCCTGCCAAATCTGGATGATGTGACTGTCATGGTTGCCCGCGAGCAGGTTGCCGGACTTAGCCACGCGGAACTAGCGTTCAACCCGCGTGAGGTGCAGGCGCTGTACAACCAAAACTATCGTCAGCACTTATCTGAGGAAGCCGCCAAAGAGTTAATCAACCAGACCAGCGGATGGATCACCGGCATGGTGCTTTCCAATTCACCGGGGATGACGCGCGTTTCCGGTGTGGATACGTTTGCCTATCTCGGTCATCAGGTGCTGGACCAGCAGTCCGAGCCGGTGCGCGAATTCCTCATGCGCACGTCGCTCCCTGAAGAATTCAACTCTGAATTTTGTGAAATCGTTCTGAGTCCGCTTTATTCTGAGCCGCAGAATTGGTTCAACTTTATGAGCCTGATCTTTGAAAAAAACCTCTTCGTCCTGCCGCTTGGAGACGATGGGCGCTGGCTTCGCTATCATCCGCTCTTTCGCGAATTCCTGCAAACACGCCTGCGGGAGGAACGCCCGCAGGAGGTCCAGCCTATTCTGGAGCGGATGGTCCTTGCCTATGAAAAAGCCGGTGAATGGGAAAAAGCCTACTTCACCTGCAAGCAGTTAAATGACCCCGAGGCGCTGGCAGGCGTCATCGAACGATCCGGCACCGCCATGCTGCAAACCGCGCTTGTGACGCTCGAAGGCTGGATCAACAGCTTGCCGCCAGCAATGGCGCGAACCCGTCCCGGGTTAATCTCATTGCGAGGGCCCATTCTCGCACTGAAAGGTAACTTGCAGGAATCTAAAGAATTACTGAATCTTGCCATATCCATTTATCGAAAAGACCATGATAATTCAGGTCTTGCCCTTGCTCTCGTACGACGAGCTCACACTCTTCGTCTTTTAGCCGAGTATCATACTTCCTTAAAGGATATAGAACAGGCATTGCAATTGGCGGAAGCTGATTTTTCTCTTCAGCCTCTGTATGCAGAAGCATTACGGCTTAAAGGTTTGAACTTATATCGATTGGGGCAATCTCGCCGGGCAGTGGAAGAACTTGAGCATTCATTATCGCTCTATACAGAATTGAAAGAGACAGGCAGTATCCCATTGTTAATGGGGGAAGCGGCTATGGTTCATGCTGCCATCGGAAATGTAGAATCTGCAAAAACATTGTATCAAGAGGCATTACAGATACTGCGTATAGAAAAAAATCCGCATGCGGAGTCAGAGACCCTTAATAACTTGGCGGTCTTCTATCATCAAATTGGTGAATATGAACTTGCCTCGGAAACCTATGAGACTGGACTTGTATTTGCTCGTAAAAATCATAATGAACGCGCTGAATCCCTAATCCTTACCGGACTTGGCGATCTTTATTCTGAAATAGAAGAGTTCGAAGCTGCTATGCAAGCGTATGAACAAGCGGAAACTATTGCCAGTGGTTTTATTCCCAATTATCTGGCATTGGCTCGCGCAAATTTGGCATTATTGCAGGGTGACTCACAAACAGCCGCTCGGATCTTAAAGTCATTTCGGAAACAATTGAAAACAAACCCATCTGCTTATGAGCGCGGTTTATGGGCATTGCTTGCAGGTCGAAACCATCTCTTAAGCCATGAAACCAGGAGGGCAATTGCACTCTTGCGCGAAGCGAAAGACTGCTTCGTACAGGATGGAAGAGAATCGGAAAGTCAGTGGTGCATCGTCTGGTTAATAGCTGCTTTTCATCAGGCGGGGCAGTTAGAAAATGCCAGAGTTGAATTTCGGGAAATGCTGATATTACGAAATAAGCCAGCCCATGCCGTACTGGTCACTTTACATCAGGCATTGCCCTTCATAAGAGAGTTGCAAAATGATCCACAGATTGGCAAGAGTCTAAGTGGTTTGCTAGATAAATCGAGACGACTGGGCGAAAGAATTATTTCTGTTCGAAGGACGCTACGCCGTCATGCTCAATCCATTCAGATGCCAGCCGCCGGACTTGTGATCCGGTCATTAGGACGTGCTGAAGTAAGTGTTAATGGACAAACGTTGGCAATGTCTGATTGGAAAACGAAATCAGTTAGAGATCTGTTTTTTTATTTTCTCTTCAGAGAAGACGCTTTGACAAAAGAACAAATTGGCGAAGCTCTTTGGCCCGACATCGACTCCAAGGCCCTGAAAACGCGTTTCAAAGATGAAATCTATCGCCTGCGCCGCGCAGCAGGAAAAAATACAATTTTGCTTGATGAAGTCTACTATCGCTTTAATCGCACGCTGGACTATGAATATGATGTAGAAGCGTTTGAGTCGTATTTGACACGTGCTCGGAAGGCTAAGGATATTACGAAGCGCATTGAGTGCTATCAAAAAGCCGTGGATTTGGTTCAAGGTCCCTACCTGAACGAAGTGGATGCGTTTTGGGTGATCGAGGAACGTCAAAGGTTAGGACAGATGTATCTTTCGGCGCTGGAAGATCTGGCTCGTCTTTACCTGGATACGAATCAGCTCGAGCGGTGTCTTTCCATATGTCAGCTCGCGCTTGCTCAGGATCGTTACAATGAAGTGATCTACCAGGTGGAAATGCGTGTTTATGCTGCATTAGGTGATCGAGCTTCCATTGTTCGGCAATACCAAGCTTGCAAAATGGCTTTAGAAGAGGGTTTTGGATTGTTACCTTCCCCGGAAACAGAGAATATTTATCGTGACCTAACGGTCTGAATATGACAATTTCACAACTTTAACTCGGAAACTTTGCAGCCTGTTTTGCAGCCTGGGGGCTATTATCATGGGGCAAATCAATCAAGAAAGAGGTCCTGCCCCATGAACAACAGTTTCTTCCTACTTCTGGATAATATCGATGACCGTATGCCCAGCGATGGCGGAAGTGGTACTCGCCGGTCACCTTCTGACGGCGGTAGCGGCACTCGTCGTTCCCCTTCTGATGGCGGCAGTGGAACTCGTTAATTCTTTTTGAACAAGGAGAGATCCATGTCCATACTTACTTTAGACGTTTATTCTGTTTCCTCGCGTGGCCTTCAAAAGGCTCCTGCGGCGCGCAGTGCCCTGCACCGGCTGTTTGCCGCGGCAATTGTCAGCGACCAGTTTCGCAAGACCCTGCTCCGGGCGCCGGAAGAGGCGCTGGCAAATGGATATCTTGGTCAGACCTTCCCATTGACCGACCAGGAAAAGAAGATCATCAAGACCATTCGTGCTGAATCCCTGACCGATTTTGCCAAGAAGGTTAATCAGGCGCTAAAAACAATTTGAAGTTTGCAATAAAGCATCAGTCCTATTTGATTATTCTATGTTGCACTGATGTCACACTGGGTGACGCGGCGGAATTGGGGGCGCAGTGATGAAGGGAATCACCGTGCCCCGCGTCCGTGCGTTTTGTAAACAGTGACGGAGAAATCATTGACGAATTTATTGAGCACCGAACAGACACTCGAAGCTGTTCTTCAGACGTTCACCGATACAAACCTCGTCCTCACCCCCGATGGGGCAATTTTGGATTATGGATCGAATACCGCCTCCCTTCCGCACATCCTTCCGGGATCTGTACATACTAAAAAAATAACCGATATTTTCCCCTCGCACCTGGCGGAGCAGGTAGGAAACGCATTGCGCACGGTGGAACAAACGGGAAATGTCGTTCCATTGGAATATGTATTGTCCGAATCAAACCGCGATTACTGGTTTGAGGCACGGCTGATCCCTCTTTCAGATTCACGCATCATGTTGATTGCCCGCGACGTCACCGAATGCCGGGAAACAAAAATCAAAATGGAGCAGCAGCTACAGCAGTTGTCGATCCTGCGCTCCATTGACATGGCAATCGCTTCCGGGCTGGATCTGACCCTGTTGCTTTCCATGCTGTTGGATCGTGTTCTGGCATTGATGCATGTCGATGCGGCGACAATCCTGCTGCTGAACCCCAAAACCAACCTGCTTGAATTTGCCGCCGGCAAGGGATTTCACTCCAACATCCTGCAATATACGCGTTTGAGGCTAGGGGAAGGCTGTGCCGGCCAGGTCGCGCTGAAACGGCAGATGATCAATATTTCTGATCTGAGAAGAGAACGCATGGAGTTTGATCGATCTCCGCTGTTCGTCCAGGAAAACTTTATCACCTACTGGGGCGTGCCGCTGCTTGCCAAGGGTCGGGTGCTGGGCGTGCTTGAAATGTTCCATCGCGCGCCCCTGAAACCTGATAAAGACCTTCAGAATTTTCTTGTGATGGTGGCGGGACAGGCTGCCATTGCCATTGACAGTGCCGTGATGTTCACAGAACTGCAGCGGTCGAATGCAGAATTGAGTCTGGCATACGACGCGACGATCGAGGGCTTGTCGCGCGCACTGGACCTGCGTGATAAGGAAACCAAGGAGCATACCTTCCGGGTCACGGATATAACGATAAAACTGGCAACCCGCCTGGGGGTAAAACAGTCCGATCTGATTCATATTCGCCGCGGTGCGATTCTGCACGATATCGGCAAAGTTGCCATCCCCGATCAAATCCTGTTCAAGCCAGGGCCCCTCATCGATGCTGAGTGGGAGATCATGCGCAGGCATCCAGATATTGCGGTCGAACTGCTCTCCGCGGTGAGCTATCTCGAGCCTGCTCTGGAGATTCCTCATTGGCACCACGAAAAGTGGAATGGCACAGGCTACCCCGATGGCCTTCAGCAGGAAGACATTCCATTTTCTGCAAGGCTTTTTGCCCTGGCAGATGTCTACGATGCTTTGATATCCAACCGTCCCTACCGTTCAGCCTGGTCGAAGGGGGAAGCCATCCAGTACATAGAAAGCCACGCGGGAACCCATTTTGATCCAAAGATCGTTCCTGAATTTTTGGATCTCGTGAACGCCAACAGCTTTTAACTCATAAGACCTTACATTTTTATACATCACTTGACCTTCCCTCGATTCTGAATTAGAATCCCTGCCTGCCAGCACTGGCACCGTACGCCAGTACAGGTGTGCCCTCGTAGCTCAGTGGATTAGAGCGCTTGCTTGCGGAGCAATAGGTCGCGTGTTCGAGTCGCGCCGAGGGCGCCATATTCTTGGGAGCGGATTGCCGCTCCTTTTTGTTTGTTTCAACTTCCTGGAAAACCTATGTCAAGTTCAAAACCACAAATCCTTCTAACAAACGATGATGGAATTCTTTCCCCCGGACTTTGGGCTGCAGCAACCGCTCTCTCGAAGCTCGGGTTTGTTACCGTCACCGCGCCGCGTGAACAATCCTCAGGTGCGGGGCGCAGCCTTCCAAACACATCGGATGGGATCATCGAGGAGCAGCGTGTCCAGGTCAATGGTCAGGAATGGAGTGTGTTCTCGATCGGCGGAACCCCTGCTCAGACCGTACTGCACGGCGTGCTGGAGGTGATGAAGCGAAAGCCTGACCTGGTCGTTTCGGGAATCAATTATGGCGAAAATGTCGCCACAGGTGTCACTATCTCAGGGACCGTGGGGGCGGCGATGGAAGCGGCGTCTCTGGGGATTCCCGCGATGGCTGTTTCCCTGGAAGCTGAGTCGAAATACCATCTCACGTATTCTGAAGAGGTGAGTTTTCTGGTGGCTGCCGAGTTTGCCGCCCGAATTGCCCGCCTGCTCCTGGAAAAGAAATTCCCGCCAGATGTGGATGTCCTGAAAGTTGACGTGCCCTCGGACGCGACAGTGGATACACCCTGGCAGCTGACCCGTATATCCAGGCAAAGATATTACGAGCCTGTTGCACCCGCCCGTGAAGCCTGGAGCGAGCGCGGTATCATCGGCTATCAGGAAGCCGGGCAATTTGACAAGGA
>JAICQC010000222.1 GCA_025938055.1 Anaerolineales bacterium
ACTTCGAAGACTACCTGCACATGTTCTCGGCATGGTACAACGCTCCCATCCGCGGGGCTGGGAAACCCATGCCGAATGTCACTGCGCAAGGCATCACACTGATCAACTTCGGCATGGGCAGCCCCAATGCCGCCACGGTGATGGACCTGCTGGGCGCGGTGAAACCCAAGGCGTGCCTGCTGCTCGGAAAATGCGGCGGGCTCAAGAAGAAGAACAACCTCGGCGACCTGATCCTGCCGATTGCGGCGATCCGCGGCGAAGGCACGTCGAACGATTACTTCCCGCCCGAGGTCCCGGCATTGCCTGCCTTCAACCTGCAGAAAGCCGTCTCCACCACCATCCGCAACTACAAGCAGGACTACTGGACCGGCACGGTCTATACGACCAATCGCCGCGTCTGGGAACACGACGAGAAGTTCAAGGCGTACCTGCGTCTCATCCGTGCCATGGCAGTCGACATGGAGACGGCGACCCTTTTCAGCGTCGGCTTCTACAATAGAATCCCCATGGGCGCACTGCTGCTGGTTTCTGACCAGCCGATGACGCCCAGCGGCGTCAAGACGGCAAGGAGCGACAGGAAGGTGACGGAGAAATATCTGGAAATGCACCTGCGCATCGGCATCGATTCGCTCAAGGAACTCATCAACAAGGGGGAAACGGTCAAACACCTGCGGTTCTAGAGGCTGGACAGTGAGAGTGCTCCCGAAGGATTTGTTGACTTATGCCGCGTAATTTCGTATGATAAGGCAACTCGAAACCGCACATGGCACAAGTCTTTACCAGTTATTCAAGGCGTGATACCGAAACTGTCGATAAGTTCGTCGGGGAGATGACGCGGGCAGGTATCACGGTCTGGATCGACCGGGAGGCGATCAAAGCGGGGAATCAGTGGCGCGTACAGATCGTCGAGGCGATCGATACCTGTCATGCCTTTTTGCTGATGCTCTCGCCCAACTCCGCCGCATCCGACAACGTCCGCAAGGAGATCGACCTCTCGCAGGATTCCGGGCGCACCATCTTCGCCGTCATGCTCGAGCCGACCAAACTACCCGCCGAGATCCGCTACCAACTGGCGGGGCTGCAATTCATCGACGTGCAGATGCTGGGGTTCGAGAACGCCGTCAGCCAGCTTATCGAGACGATCACGGTGCATCTTGCCAGGTTCGAGCCCGCGCCGGAACCCGAGACCCGCCAGGTGGAGCTGGTCATTCAGGGCGTCGATTTGAAGGCGTTCACAGCCGATAAGCAGCAGCAACTGCTCGACTTCATCTCACAACTGACCAGCGCGGACCGCTCCCAGCTGCAGATCGCCAACATGACGGCGGGCAGCGTCCATGTCTTTGTAGATATGCCTGCCAGGGCTGCCTTCGAACTGAAGACCCTGGCGCTCAACCGCGACCCGCGCTTCAAAGAGCCGGGCATTACCTCCCTGCGGCTGAATGGCGACGCAAAGTATGTCAATATCTCTCTGGGGAAACTGGTGCTCGCTGCAACCGTCAGCCCTCTTATGGCGTTGTGGCTCAGGATTCCCGCACTCTTTGCCCCTGTGCTCGGAGCAACGATCGGCAAGGTGCTGACCGTTTCCCTGGCGGCGATTCTTCTCGCCGGGGCAGGCATCTCTGCCTCCGGGGCGCTCGGTCCGCTACTTGCTCCACCGCCGACCGCTACGCCGTTCTTCACCCTCACCACTCTGCCGCCCACGGAGACGCCAAGCCCAACGCACACGCCCACTATCCCTGCGACAGAGACCGTCACCCTGACGCCCAGCGCGACCGCCACACCCTCGTCCACTCCCACCGCCGCGCCCATCTATCAGACGCTGACGGGTGAGCTCATAAACCGCGTTCCCTGCCGCCACGGACCGGGCAATATCTATCTGTATCGATTTGGCTTGATCCCCGGCAACCGCATGGAAGTCCGGGGGCGAGTGGACGTTCAGGCTGGACGGGAACTTCAGACCTGGTTGTGGGGACTGCCCGAGTTCTTTCCGGATGTGTGTTGGGTCAATGCCCGGGACGTGAAGCTGGATGGTGAGCTTTCCAGCCTGGAAGTAGTCTACCCGGAGAAAGTGGACTTGCCGTTCCTGCGAGATCCGCGCTGGCCCATCCCGCAAAACATGGAGGTCGAGCGCCTGGATGATCAGGTCACGGTCAGTTGGGACTTCTTCGATGTGCCGCTGGGCGAACGCGAGAGTGCAAACAGCCCGCGCTATATCCTGGAAGCATGGCTGTGCCGCGACGGGCAGCTGAGGTTTACTTCCGTGCCCGTCTATGAGTTCACGGAAGTATCTGTGCTCGACCAGGCAGGTTGTTCAGAGCCTTCGCACGGACGTATTGTTCTGGCAGAAAAACACGGCTATGTCGGACCGGTCGAGATTGGGTGGCCCCCACAGGCAACACCGACGCCCTAAAAACCAAACCCCACCGTAGCGTTTTTCATCCCATCCATATAAGGGATTTCACCTCTATCCCTGCATCGGCATATACGATATTATGTCTGGTCAAAGGTACTGAATGCAGATCGACTTCCAGATTGATGTGCGGACCATCGCGCTCTTCGTCGCCATGACGTTTCTTATCCAGGGGACGGTGATTGGAGCCCAGGCTTACCTCATCCGGGACTTAAGACAATATCATGGGGTTGGCGCCGCGCTGGTGGCAAACCTGTGTGTGGCAGTGGGGTTAATGCTGCGGCTGTTTGTAGAGCAACTGCCCGAATTCCTGACCACCGTCCTGTCGAATGTTCTGCTGCTCTCGGGCTCCGGTCTTTTTTACGTCGCTCTGAGTCAATTCACAGGGCTCTCCTACAGCAAGTCGCTTGTGGGCGGGGTCATTATGGTTGCCCTGCTTTTCCTCACGTATTTCACATATCTGGATGACGACCTGAGCATGCGAATGATCACTCTTTCGCTCGGGTCGCTGGCAATGGTTCTCATCCTGATCCACCAGCTCTGGCGAACACAGAAGACCTCCCTGCGCCTCAGCGCAAATCTGATGCTGGTCTCATTCATCGTCCATGGAATATTTCTGACGATCCGCACCATCAGCCTGATCCGTGCCCCTCCGCAGGACACGCTGGGGATTAGTCCCGTCCAATCTGCAACCTACCTTCTATCGTTCGCGATCAGTTTCTTCTGGTCCACCGGTTTCATTCTGATGGTGAGTCAGCGCCTGCGCAATGACCTGATGGAGGTCGCCACCATTGATGTGCTGACACGTATCCCCAACCGGCGGGCGACGCAGGTGTTCCTGGAAAAGGAGCTTTCGCGGGCACAAAGGAACCAGGGTGAGTTTGCTGTATTGTTGATCGATATCGACAACTTCAAGCAGGTCAACGACCGCTGGGGGCACGTCGTGGGCGACCATGTGCTGGTGCAGACTGCCAGCCTGTTCCAATCCGTGGTCCGCAAACAGGACTGGGTCGGTCGCTGGGGCGGCGAGGAATTCCTGATGATCCTGCCGGGCTCTCCACACTGCGATCTGGAGTCTATCGCCGAGCGGGTGCGCTGCGAGGTCGCCCGCTCAGAATACAGGCAGGGGACCGACTCGTTTCAGATCACCGTCTCCATTGGGGTCACCTGTGCGAATCAAGACAGTCTCGTGGACCAGATCCTCAAGAAAGCAGATGATGCCCTGTACCAGGCAAAGGTCACCAAGGATGCTGTCCGTGTATCGAGGTAGGATTTGCTGAGCAGTCTTTGCATCGGGGGTGAAAATATAGTCTTTGTCCAAATGAAGTGCGCGAAAAACAGAAACGATCACTCCCGCTTTTACAGTGCCGGATTTCTGTAATCCAAATGTACGGCTTGCCGCATTCTTCGCTCGTTATACTTATGCCCTGGCAATCTCGCTGTAGGACACCTTTATGGCGCAGTGTTTATATCAACTACAGTGTTGAGTTATCGGAGACCTTGGCAGCATGCAGGTGCAGAAGTTCAGCCGTTACGAGATCAAAGAGGCCCTGGGCACGGGTGGTATGGCGGCCGTTTACCGCGCCTACGATCCGTTGTTCGAGCGGGACGTGGCGCTCAAGATCCTTAATCATGAGCTGCTCAACGACCCACAGGTGCGCGAACGTTTCGAACGCGAGACCAAGATCATCGCCAGGCTCGAGCATGCCGCCATTGTACCGGTCTATGATGTGGGACGAGATAAGGACCAGTTATTCTTTGTCATGCGGTATATGTCGGGGGGCTCGCTGGTCGAACGCATCCAGAAGAGACTGCTTTCACTCAATGAAATTGCCCACATCCTCCAGCGTGTTGCTGCGGCGCTCGACTATGCCCACAGCCGGGGCGTCATCCACCGCGATGTGAAACCCGGCAACATCCTGTTCGATGAGGATAACAATGCCTATATCTCTGACTTTGGGATTGCCAAGTTCGCCAACGCAGCCAGCAAACTGACCAGCTCTGGCATCATCGGCACGCCCACCCACATGAGCCCCGAACAGGCACGCGGCGAAGGCGTGGATGGGCGAAGCGATATTTATTCATTGGGCGTGATCCTGTTCGAGATGCTGAGCGGCAAGACTCCCTTCGAAGCCACGACGCCGCTTGGCATGGCGTTCAAGCACGCCACGGAGCCCGCCCCGCACATCCGAGACATCAACCCCCATCTACCCGCCGGGGTGGAAGCCATCATCGCAAAAGTTCTGGCGAAGGAGCCAGAGCAGCGTTACTCCTCCGGCGCCAAGCTGGCAGACGCTTTCATAGCGACGCTTTCCGAGCCATTGCCATCCAACGTTAGCCTGGTCACGCCGATCGCCCTGTACTCCAGCCGCACTGCTGAGGAAATGACCGTACCTCCTACAGACCTGTCAATACCACGCCAGGCTCCATCGCGCTCCTGGATGTTTGGCGGAGTGGTCATCCTGGCGCTGGCGGCGTTTGCTCTCTGGGGCTTTCCCGGGTTCGCTGCAGGGCGCACCCGCTTGACCGCAACACCGAACCCTGCCACCACCACTTCCACCCCAACCCGCCTCCCGGCTGCTACCGCGACGCATTCACCGGCTGAGACGCCTACACCCACGATTCCGGTCATCACCGAGATAGGAGGCGCAGACAAGATCGCACTGACCGCCAACGACGATATTTATGTGATGGATATGGATGGCAGCAACATCCGCCAGGTGACCAATACCAACAAGCCCAAGTTCGACCTGCAGTGGTTACCGGGTGGCAGTGAGCTTATGTATGGCGAAGCCAATTGTATCTACAGGATCGATGCGGAAACCGCAGGCGCAGGAGCCGAAGAGATTGCCTGTTTTCAAGACCCGCGCTTCGACGGTTTCCATGTTTCTCCAGATGGCGAGCAGATCGCCCTGAGCATTGAGCGCCGCCTGCTGATTCTCCAGTTCGACGTGGAGGCGCTCTCCGGCGTTTCTTCTGCGTTTGAACTTCAAAATCTGCAAGAGCTCTGTCTCGACTACAGCGATGTGGCTGTGAAGGGCGCGCAATGGTCAGCAGACGGCGGGGGATTGGCAGTCCTGTACCAGAGCGTGATCGGGGAGCGCATGGGAGATACCGTGCGCGTCCTGGATGTGGACATGCAGCGCTGCCAGGATGTAGACCCACTCATTATGGATGAGTTCCCTTCCGGGCGGTTCGTTCCCGAGGGCTATGAGCGCCTTCCCATCCTGCCCTCCCATCACTGGGATGGCAGCCAGCGGTTCCTGTTCAACAGTCTTCAGCGCAATATGGGGTACGGCGAGCTCTATCTGTACAACATGTCCACGGCACTGATGAGCAAGATCAACCCGATCGATGGGGCGTGCTGTTACGGCGCGGCAGTCTTCAGCCCGGATGGCACGCATATTCTGGTGACGTTCCAGGATGTGCGCCGGGGCGCGGAGAGCGAGATGCAGCTATACTACATTCCCTTCGAGCAGATCGGTACGGAGGCGGAATTCAGCCCGCTCAAACTGCCGCTGCATTTCTTCCCGGACCTGCGAGAAAATATCCAGCTTGCGCTCCGCCCTGTTCTGCCGTAAAACCTTCCCGACCGTTTACCTCACACATTGCACGGACTGCCTCAGCACCGGCAAGCCAAAGGCTTCGTAGACCGGCACCCCATCCCATTCCGAGGGGATGGGCAGTCCGAGGGCGAATGCTGCGGTGGCGGCTGTGTCCATCGTGTGCACTGTGGTCGCCAGCGTTACCGGCTGGATGCCAGGTCCCGCCGCGACCCAGGGGATGGTCATATCTTCGCGCATGCTTGAGCCGTGGGTTGTCGCGTGTCCTCCATGGTCCGACGAAACCATGATCAATGTTTCGCCGCGCAGGTTCCTGGCATCCAGCTCTGCCAGCAGCAGCCCCAGCGCTTCGTCGGCGCGGCGGATGACGCTCATTTGCTCGGGGGAAAGCCAGCCGTAGACGTGCCCCATCCCGTCGGTGATCACAAAGTGAATGAACAGAATGCCGAAATCCGCAGGGAATTCGCTGCGCAGGCGCTCCATGAGAACGAGGTCGCGGTCATTGACGTACACGAATTTATCCAGGCTGGTGGGTTCGGTGATCTGACGCATCTTTTCCTTGCCCACATACATATAGGTTCGCATGCCTGCGGCATGGGCAATGTCGAACAGGTCGGTACCGAGGGCATAGCCTCGTTCGGGGAGGTAATCGTTCCAGTCCACACCATGCTTGGAGGGACACATCCCGCCCAGCATGGACGAATGCGAGACCAGTGTGACGCTTGGGAGAACTGTCTGTGCTCCCAGCGTGAATGCACCGCTCTGCATGAGCGAAACCAGGTTTGGCATGGGCGCCGGAATAATGGCATCGGGACGCAGGCCATCGATGGAAATAATCACGACGCGGCGGGCGGGCGGCGCGAACGTCGGCGTTGGCGTGGGCGAGGGTGTCTCGGTGGGCGTCGGGGTCAGAGTGGCTGTGGCGGTTGCTGTCAGTGTGGGAGTAAGCGTAGGGGTAAAGGTGAGCGTCGGTGTTGGCGTGGGCGCGAAGAAAGGCACGCCAGCGGGTATCTGGCACGCAAGCAGGACAAGTATAGAAAATAGAAGCAACAGCACTTTGCGCGGGTTATTCGATTTCATAAGATGTTTTCAACTACAGCCGATCACCTGATAGACCTGAGCCTTCGGCATGGACAGCAGGATTTTATACCAGTTGGACGCAGGCAGGAGTTGTTCGCTATCGAAACTCAAGCCGGTTTCGCCGACAAAGATATACTCTGCCTGCATCTGACAAAGCGTATCGAGTGTTGTCTGCTGCGTGAAGTCGATGTGATAGGGCAGGAACAGTGTCGCTCTATCCGTCAATGGATGGATCCATGCGCCGGCGTCTCCACTCACCGAACCCTGAGGTGACTCAGTTGCCAGTACCCGCAACTCGGTGGAAGAAATCAGGATGCGCGCCTCGGATGGCAGATTCTTATCCACCCAGTCGATCGCAGCCAGGTCCTCGCTGCCGACAATGCTGCAGCAATCGGAGGGGTAAAGAGTATAGTTGCTTAGGGCATTGATCAGGATCAGTCCGCTGAACAGAATCCCACTGGTTCTGCTCGATAAAAGGCGGACCGCCTCTGAGCGTGCTGGTATCTGCCTGACACTTTGTTCCAACCCAGCCAGACCCGCTCCACCGATCAGTGCCAGTGGGAGATAGAGGACCATTTCAACGAACGGGCGGTCGAGCAGGGTCAGGTTCCCATAGCCGGGAACGGTGACCGGTATGAAAAGACTGCCCAGCAACAGCAGGACC
>JAICQC010000363.1 GCA_025938055.1 Anaerolineales bacterium
CTCCCGGTGTGCGTGAGTATTTGATCGCTTCGCACCAGTCTGTGGAGATCGGGCATCGAGCGATGCTTCAGCATTTGAACCAGGTGCCTCTACTGGATCTGAATATGCGTCTCGGGGAGGGGACGGGTGCTGTGCTGGCGTTTCATCTGATCGAAGCTTCGACGCGCATCTTAAGAGAGATGGCAACGTTCGAGGAAGCTGGTGTAAGTGATAAGGAATAGTTTTCACCATCTAAAGCAAAGTTCTGCCAGCAGTTGTACTGCTGGCGGGCGGCAGTGCAACTGCCGCCGTAACTAGGGTTTTCGTTTGAGAAGTTTACGCATTGCGTTCGGATTGATGATGACTCTCCCCATTCGGCTTCCCGCTGACTGGTCGCCAGGCGATAGCGGACGCGCCTCGGTCTGGTATCCGTTTGTTGGGCTCGTGATCGGCGCGATCACATGGTTTGCATGGAATGGGGCAAACAGAGTTTTTCCTCCACTGGTAGCGAGTGTCCTTACGCTTATTGTCTGGGTTCTTCTCACAGGCGGTCTGCATCTGGACGGTCTCGCAGATTGCTGCGATAGCTTGTTTATGTCTGCAGCGCCAGAACGCAGGCTGGAGGTCATGAAAGACCCGCATCTAGGTGCATTCGGCGTGATCGGACTGGTTCTGGTCTTAATGCTCAAAGCCGTGGCGCTCAGTGCGGTTCCAAGCCCTGGCATCCTGCTCGCAACGAGCCTTGCGCGTTGGTGTATCCTTCCGGCGGCTCTGATGCCGCTTGCGCGTCCGTCAGGCATGGGCGCGGACTTTGCAGCAGGGTTTCGTCGATCCTTTATCGTCTGGGGCGCAATCATTCCGTTGGCGATTGCCATCATACTCGGTATGCGCGGAGTTTTATCCGTCGTTGCAGGATTACTTGCCGCGGCGCTGGTTCTCTGGCTGGCGAAGGCACGCATTGGCGGCATAACGGGTGATGTTTTCGGGATGGTCGTCGAAGTAGTGGAAGCAACGGTATTGATCGCTTTTTTGATTGGAACATAAATGAAGCCCGATAAAACCTCACACATCACTCTTATCCTGGGCGGCGCGCGCAGTGGTAAATCCTCTCACGCGCAACGCCTCGCAGAAGCGACCGGCAAACCTGTCACCTTTCTTGCGACGGCACAGGCACTGGACGAAGAAATGCGACAGCGGATTCAAAAGCACCGCCTCGAGCGCCCCGCAGATTGGGAAACGCTTGAAATTCCTTGCGATATCGCAGTCCATGTGCCGCAAATAAAGTCGGATGTAATTATTCTAGATTGCGTTACTTTGCTTGTCAGTAATTTACTTATGCAATTTGTAAAGGGTGACGAGGTGGACGAAGCACCCTATCTGCAAGCCGTCCAAAAGGAAATAGAAGAATTAATTGCAATCATCCGTGAAAAAGACCAGGATTGGTTCATCATCTCAAATGAAGTAGGATTGGGTTTGGTACCTCCATACCAGATGGGACGGGTTTACCGCGATGCCCTCGGGTGGGCAAACCAGCGCCTAGCGCGTGAAGCGGACAAAGTCATTTTTATGATAGCGGGCATTCCAACCACGATTAAGTAGATTCTATGCAAATTACAATTCGAAAAATAGAGCAGCAAGAATCCTCCCAAACGAAATCATTCTTACGTAAGTTTACAGTGAATTCGCGGCTTGTACTCTATATCGAAAACGAAACGCTGGTTTATACCATTGTGCCTGTTGAACCCTATGAGCGGGATATTCCTATAGAAGATACGGACTACGGTTTCGATGAGGAGGGTCCCACGATCTTTTTTGTTGAAGTCGATGGAAAACTCATTGGACGAATCAAAATGCTCAAGTGGTGGAATCGATTTGCCTATGTGGAGGATCTCGTCGTCAACCCTGAATATCGTGGCATGGGAATAGGGCGCATGCTACTCGAGCGCGGTATTCAATGGGCGAGGGAACATGAGTTTCCCGGCGTGATGCTCGAAACACAGGATGATAACGTCCCGGCTTGTACGCTTTACCGGAATTGCGGGTTTGTATTAAGTGGTTTTGACCGGAGTGTTTATAAAGCAATGCATCCGAGCACGAAAGAGACTGCTTTATACTGGTATTTGATCTTCTAAGATGAAATGTTGGTTGAGTAAGCCGAGTGCTCGCCGAGGCTGTATCGAAACCAACAGTTAGCTAAAACAAAAAATAATTTGAGAACTGGTGGTTTCGATACGGGCTTCGCATTCGCTCACCCCTATTCAACCACCGATAAAAAATGAGATGCTCAAAATCCAAAACCTCTCCGTCTCCTATGGCTCGCGCCGTATTTTGCATGATATTTCCTTTGATGTGCAAAGCGGCGAAGTCCTTGCGCTGATCGGACCGAACGGCGCGGGTAAGTCCACGCTGATTCGCGCTATTAGCGGAGTCATTCCCTATCAAGGTCACGTCCGTACGAACGGAGATGACCTCGCCTCGCTCTCGACCATCCAGCGCGCGAAATATATTGCGACGGTGCCGCAGGCGGTTGCTCTGCCTCCGGCGTATACCGTTTGGGAAACCGTGTTGTTCGGGCGCACGCCGCATCTTGGTTTTCTGGGTCAGCCCTCTCAAAAAGATGAAGAGATCGCGCGCCAATCACTGCAGCGCGTCAGTGCCCTGCCTTTTGCCGATCGGCGTGTCGGCGAGCTTTCAGGCGGGGAGCAGCAGCGCATTCTGCTGGCGCGGGCGTTATGCCAGTCCACACCGATCCTGCTGCTCGACGAACCGACCGCGCATCTGGATTTGCAGTATCAGGTGGGTTTGCTCAAATTGGTTCAGGAGCTGGCGCACCGGGATCACCTTGCTGTGCTGGTCGCCCTGCATGACCTCAACCTCGCCGCCCACTACGCCGACCGCATCGCTCTGATGGTTGCCGGAAAGATCAAAGCCATGGGAAGCGCGAAGGATGTCCTTCAGCCTGCGCTCATCGAGGAAGCATATTGCCTGCCTGTGCATGTCGTGAAACATCCGTTTTTGGATATCCCTCTCATCCTGCCAAACAAGAGCGATCAAACGTCAGATCATGGATGATGTCTCCAGTGCCTGCGGTATTCACCGAGCCAAAACAAAACTTCCGGGCACTTGCAACGCCTCGGAAGTTTAGCGGTTCTTTGATAGCAAACGAGAATTAAAGGTCGAAATTCCCTGACGACTCAGGCTGATAATGTATTTTCGTCACTTTGAGCCGCCGCTTGCCTGCCGGGACTTCCCACTCGAACACATCACCCACCCGGTACCCCAGCATGGCTGTCCCAATGGGCGCCAGGATGGACACCTTACCCTGGGTCATATCGGCATTTTCAGGATAGACCAGGGTATAGGTTTCCTCTTCGCCGGTATCCAGGTCAGTCAGCGCCACCGTGGAGTTCATGGTGATCACATCCCCGGGGATTTCCTGCGGGGCCACGATCTGCGCACGTTCCAATTCGCCGCGCAGTTGATCCAGGTAAATGCTTTTCCGGTACTCCCCGGACTGTGCCTCCAGGATCAGATCGATTAAACGCTTTCGGTCCAATTCTGTGATTTGAATAATTCTTTCGCTCATCCTATCTCCTTAATGCTCTCAACCCCAGCGCCAGGTCGTTCCTTCCTTCGTGTCTTCGAGCGTGATGCCAAGCTCCTTCAACTGGTCGCGGATCAGGTCGGAGAGCTGCCATAACTTTTGTTTGCGTACTTCGCTGCGTACTTCTACGAGCAGGTCAATGACTTTGTCCGCGTTGCCGTTGGAGCCTTGTTTCTCCTGCAAACGCAAGCCGAGCACACCGGTCAGTTCACGCAGGGTTGCCTGCGCCGGTTGAAGCTGATCGTTTGTGGCGCCATTGTCACGCGCGGTATTGATCGCCTTCACTGACTCATAGAGTCCCGCCAGCGCCAGCGGCGTGTTAAAGTCGTCGTCCATCGCATCGACGAAGGACTGCTGAGTCGTTTCGGTCTGGTCCGCGAGGGCAGAGGTGGCTTCGGGATTGAGTCCCTTTGCTGAAGCGGGCGCCGGTCGAAAAGCAGACTTGATCCGCTCGAGCGATTTTTCGGCAGCGTCCTGCGTCTCTTCATTGAAGATGAGCGGGGCGCGGTAGTTCCCACTCAACACGAGCATCCGCATCACATCGGCGTCGCGCTTCGAGAGGAATTCCTTGATCGAAACGATATTCCCCAGCGACTTGGACATCTTCTCGCCGCCAAGCTGCAGCATCCCGTTGTGGATCCAGTAGCGCGCAAAGGGCTTGCCCGTGTACGATTCGGTCTGGGCGATCTCGTTCTCATGGTGCGGGAAGATCAGGTCGTTGCCGCCGCCGTGGATGTCGATCTGCTCGCCGAGCTCAGCCAGGTTCATCGCCGAGCACTCGATGTGCCAGCCGGGGCGTCCCTTCCCCCAGGGGCTTTCCCAGAAGACCTCACCGGGCTTGGCCGCTTTCCATAAGGCGAAGTCCATCGGGTGCTCTTTGGCTTCGCCGACCTCGATGCGCGCGCCCGCCTGCATATCGTCTAGCTTGCGCCCGGAGAGTTTACCGTAATCCTCATCCTTCGTGACGCGGAAGTAAACATCCCCGTTCCCCGGCGCGTAGGCATAGCCCTTTTCGATCAGCCCTTCGATGAACTGGATGATGAGCGGCATGGTCTTGCTGACCTGCGGGTTGGACGTGGCAGGCAGCACATTCAGGTTATTGAGATCGTTGGTGTAATCTTCAATGTAGCGCTGGGAGAGCTTGAGCGGCTCCACGCCCAGCTGGGTGGCGCGGTTGATGATCTTATCGTCCACGTCGGTATAGTTCATCACGTGCCGCACGCTGTAGCCGCGATATTCAAGATAGCGGCGAATGATATCGAATACCAGCGCCGACATGGCATGCCCGACGTGCGCGTCGTTATACACCGTCACGCCGCAAACATACATCTTGA
>JAICQC010000390.1 GCA_025938055.1 Anaerolineales bacterium
GATGAGCCCGTATGCGCCAAAGATGAGTCCCAGCGCCGGGAAGGCAGCCACGTCCGCGGGACCCGTGAAACCGAAATAACTGATCGCCCAGTTCAACGCCAGGGACGCCAGGTAAAGGCTGAGTGTCGTCGAGAGGGTTCCGAACGTGATCAAAAGCGGAATATCGCGGTGGACGTGATGTCCCAGTTCGTGGGCAAGTACGGTTTCTATTTCATCGGTGGAAAATTCGTTGATGAGCGTATCACCCAGCACAATGCGGCGCGTGTTGCCGATGCCCGTCAGCGCCGCGTTGGCAGCCTTGGTCCGCCTGGACATATCGAACTTGAACACGCCTTTGACTTTTGTGTTTGCGCGGCGCGCCAGGTCAAGCAGACGGTCGGCAAGCTCCTTGTGCTCATCACCGAGGGGAACATATTTATTGAAGAGGGGCATGATGAGGATCGGCGCAAGATTCGAAAGCAGGACGGTGAAGACCAGCATCCCGGCAGCAGCCCACAGCCACCACAGGTCGCCGGTGACGCGCAGGGCAAGATAAAGCAGCTCGAGTAGGAGCAAGCCAAGGGGCGCGCCGACTGCCAGTCCCTTGAGTTGATCGATGACCCAATCTTTCAACGTCTGGTTCGATTGACCAAAGCGGTGCGGCAGGACAAATCCGCTGTAGTAGCCGAGGGGAAGATTGACAATGGAATAGATGCCGCCAAAGATAGCGACGAAAAGCGCGACCAAGATCCACGGATTGGTTGTAAATGTCAGCAGCCAGTCACGCAGGGCAGTCGCCCAACCCAGGGATAACCAGGCGATGGCATAGACCGCACTGAAGATCGTGTCTGCCAGCCACAAACGGCGGCGGATGCGGGCGTATTCTTTGGCTTGTTTTTGTCGTTCGGGGTCGAGGACTGTCATTATTCCTTCCATATGTCATTGCGAGGAATGTTCGCCCCTGGCACCGCCCGCCAGGGCAGGTGTGTGACGAAGCAATCCCCCCATTCTTAAGGAGATTGCTTCGCTACGCTCGCAACGACATGCTCACCTGATCATCTCCGCGGCAAGGAGGGCAAGGATCTCTTCTGATTTCATCACTTTGCCATACGACTTCAGCACGGCGAGAGATGTTCTCTGAACCTGTTCAGCAGGGATGGTTGTATCGCCATATTTTAGATCGCATGTGGCACAGGCATCTTCGGCGATGATGACCTGAAAGCCAAGATCATGGGCTGCGCGGGCAGTGGCATCTACGTCCAGGTGAGTCATCATACCGGTAATAATCACGCGCTCGATCTCCCAACTTTTCAACAACTCGAGCAGGTCTGTGTTCAGAAAGGCATTCGGCTCGTGTTTGTAAACGATGGGCTCGCCTTCGAAATGAGCAGCAGAATCGTGAATGTCCGTGCCGCGGGCGCCGGAAATGAAATACGTTGCATCGGGCTTTTTGGATATATGTTGAATATGGACGTGATAACCGCTGCTTTCGCGGAAACACTGCAGAAGCATATATGCGTTCTGTGCAGTTTGAAGTGGATTCACAAGCGGGAGCTTTCCGCCGGGGAAATGATCCTTCTGAATATCGATGACAAGCAGAGCTGTCTTTAGCATTCTTAAAGTATAGCCGAAGTGGAATAAAAACGGAGTCCAACATGTATCAATGTTGGACTCCGTACCCTTCTTGTTTTCAAGTGGTCACATCACATCCTTTGGCGTGTGCTCGGCTCTTTTCTCGAGCGCTTTCTTCACAAAATCATTTGCGACCGACGAGGCAATTGAAACGCTCTGGTCGCCCCCAACGATCATGGCGTTGATGCCGACCACCTCACCTTTTGCGTTGACCAGCGGTCCCCCGGAGTTTCCGGGCGCGAGCGGCGTGTCGGAGCGGACAACGGGTAGTTTCTCGCCGCGGCGATTGTGAGCGTGCACCAGCGCGCTGACGATACCGCGCGTGACGGTGTTGCGTTGTCCCCATGGATGCCCGAAGGCAAAGACCATCTCGCCCACGCGCGGGGAAACCGGAGCAGGCGTGAGCGGAGTCAGACCAGTCGCGTCGATGGAGAGAAGCGCCAGATCCACATCGGGGTCACGGGCAAGCAGGCGCGACTCGTATTCACGGTCATCCTGCAAGATGACGACCGGAGTGCGGCGCCCCACCACATGATTGTTCGTCAGGATGAGCCCGTTTGCATCCCACACGATGCCGGAACCTGCCCCGAAACGATGCCCGCGCACGATCACCAGCGAAGGCATCACCTGCCCGACCAGATCGCTTATCACCTGTGTGAACGTACCTTTGAAGTTCATTTTATTTCTCACCAACTACAACATTGAGCGTTTGAGGCTGTCCGCCGCGCAGGACATCAATTGGCGTGGACTTGCCAGCCACTTCGCCGTCGAGGCGGGCAAACAGCTCATCATGATGAAGCACAGGCACACCAGCCAGTCCCACAAGAATATCGCCGACCATCAAGCCTCCTTTGGAGGCAGGGCTGTCGTTCTCCACGCCGACGACCAGGAGACCCGTCGCCTGTTCGCGCTTGAGCGTCTTTTGCGAAGCTGCAGGGATCTCTACCGTCTGGCTGCGGATGCCCAGATAGCCGCGCTTGATGCGACCATGTGTGACAAGAGTCTCGGCAATTTTCCAGGCAACCTCTGCAGGGATCGTGATTGCCGCGCCGTTAGACAAGCCCGAGGTATTCAGCCCAAGCACCGTTCCATCGGCGGCAACCAGCGGTCCACCGGAAAAGCCGGGGTACGAGATGCTGTCGGTGCGGATGTAGCGCTCGAGCATTCCGCCGCGCCCCGTGCGGATCGGTCCACCGATCGCGCTGACAGTACCCAGGCTGGCTTCGATCCCATCCGGGGATGGGCGACCGAGTGCAAGCGCGATCTGCCCGAGTCGCGCCGGGCTTTTCGTCGCTTCGGCAATTGTTGCCGCGGCGCGTTCGAGTTTCAGGACTGCCAGGTCAGAACCTGCATCGCGGCCCGCGACTTTTGCCAAAGTTTCCGATCCATCCGAGAGAGTGACCTTAATGCCGTCTTCGCGCTCCACCACATGGTCAGCCGTCAGAACGAGGTCAGGCGCATACACGATGCCGCTGGCGGGCATACGGCGGCGCGCATTGACCAGAACGGTCGCTTTGCCCGTTTTCTCCGCGGCATCTGCCAGGGCGTCAGATAGCTCTACCAATACATTTTGGCTCATTGAAATACTCCTTTAGTGGTAGCTGGCAGTATAGTGCTAACGTTCAAGGAATGTATCGCCGAAATGACTGGTTTTTATACTGGAAGAATGTATAGGTACACAAGTACACGGTAGACAGGTGCAGGTGTGTACTTGTGTACTTCCTCACTTCCTCCCAAAATCCGCGGGGTTCTCACCCCACAGCTCTGTATCCCACTTCAAGACTGCATTATCCTTCAACTCATTTTCCGCCAGCCAGTTTTCCGCGCTGTGGATGAGGGCGAACAAGGGTGCATTGAAGGGCGTATGTTTGAGTTGGGTCTTGCATTTGCCGGTATAGACCCAGGAGATCGCATTCCGAGAGTCGGAATAAATGGGCAAGTGTTTCTCTTGTTTCTCGAGCCACGTCAGCGCATGGACAATTGCCAGGAACTCTCCCACATTATTCGTACCATCGGGAAAGGGACCCACGCGGAAAATTTCTTCCTGTGAGTCGGTATAGACGCCGCGATATTCAAGCTTGCCGGGCGAGCCGCTGCACGCCGCATCCACACAGATGGAGGGAAGAGTTGGCTTGACGCTTGCTTCCATCCACTTCCCCTGTGAGGCGGGCTTGCCTTTGAACGCCGCGTACTCAGACCGATAGGCGGCTTGCGCTTCCTTGAGTGAATTAAACGATTTGTATTGCGCCGCGCCGTAGCCCTTCACCTGTTTTTCGGTTTCCGTCCACGAGGTGAAGATCCCGGGCTTGCGTCCCTTCCATACAACGTAATACTTCTGCTTTGGCATACCCAGAAAGCAGGGGACAGCGGCTGCTGTCCCCTGCTATTTTTCCTCTTCCTGCCAGCCGATCTCTTCGACCGCCACAAAAATATCGGTGGCAGAGATCAAGCCGATCAACGCGCCGGTTTCATCAGCAATGGGCAGGTGATGGATATGCTTCTCCTGCATCACCTGTGAACATTCCATCAGGGTCCAATCGGGGTTGCCCGTGACAATGGGACCAGACATGATCTCACGAACCGTCGTCTCGGCAGGATTCCTCCCCGCCGCCGCGATCTTGTCACGGATATCGGTCGAGGTGACAATCCCATAGGTGGGATTCTTCTCGGACATGGCGACGACGACACTATGAATTTTTCGGCGGCGCATCAGCGTCAACGCGTATTTAACACTCGAATCGGGATCAACGACGACAACAGGGCTGGACATCCAATCACGAACTGTGTTGGGCATGGGTTCCTCCTCTGAAATAGACACTCGCGTTGAGCGGAACGAGCCGCTAGGCGAGTGCAGTCGA
>JAICQC010000224.1 GCA_025938055.1 Anaerolineales bacterium
GCAGTGCATCAGAAAAGAGGAATATCTGGATCGCAAGCCGCAGGACCGCATAGATGACTGCCAGAATAAGCAGGACACGATATGTCTTTGACCGCGACCAATGTTCCCTTATGTACTTCACGCAGGTATTATCCCTTTGGCTTTAAGCGGCTGGTCAGATCCCGTAACTGGACGAACGAAATAGGTTTGATCATCACAAAATCCACCTGTTCATTATACGCTTCACCCATGCGGGCGTCGGCTGTCGTAATAATGACCGTGGTTTTTGCAAACCGTTCGTCCTTCTTGATGATATTCAGCAGCAGATCTGCTCCTGAGACGCGGGGAAGATGCATATCCAGCAGGATCAGGAAAGGCACAGGTCCGTTCTGCAGGCGTTGCTGTGCCACTTCACCATCGGCAACAAGCTCCACTTCAAAACCAACACCTCGCAAGGCTTCGGCAAAAATACTGGCAAGGTCCTCGTCATCTTCAATGATTAATGCCAATTGACTCATAAGTTTCTCCATTTTTCAAAGCTTTCTTCCGGGACAACCAAAGGTAGAGTAATCGTAAATAGGGTTCCCACATCCACCTTGCTCTTCACACTGATATTTCCATTCATCAAATGGACCAATTGTTTGACAATAGACAGGCCGAGCCCAAACCCGCCATGGATACGATTCGCGCCGCTCTCCACCTGATGAAAGGTGTCGAATATGTACTCCAGCTCATCCTCAGGGATACCGCGCCCAGTATCGGAGACCTCCAAACCCCATTTGTTTTGAGGGGCGTCAAACAGCCTGACATGCACGGACCCCCGCTCTGTAAATTTGACGCTATTGTTGACCAGGTTGACCAGGATCTGGTGCAGGCGGGCTCCGTCTCCATTGATCAATTCCGGGAGCCGATCGTCGATCTCGCTGGTCAGTTTCAAGCCTTTATCATGAACGATCTTATCCATGACGCTGTGCAGGTTTTCCAGCAGTTCAGCAGGCCGGACAGGTTTCATCTGGATGGTCAATCTTCCCGCTTCCATTTGTGCCTGGTCGAGCAGGTCGTTGATCAGCCCCAGCAGACGCTGGGTATTCTTCATGATGCGCTCTGCCATGTTCGTCTGCTTCTCGTTCATCGGGCCGTAGACTGCCTCTTTGAACATCTCTGCATACCCCAGAATAGCATTCAGCGGCGTGCGCAGTTCATGAGAAACGATGGCAACGAAAGTACTCTTGAGCTTTTCCACCTCAGCTTCGCGCGTGAAGTCCCGGAAAACGGTCACTGTCCCTATGTTTGCATACCTGTCCTTTGTGTTGTCATATACCTGCGCTGCGCTGATCGAAAGAGTCTTTTTATCCCATTCGATGCGGAAGCTGGGCGGCTGCGTGTCGTGTTCCATCATGGCGTACAGGAGTTTGCGACTCTGCGGAGACAGCCGGGGATGTTCGATGAGATCGCGGAAGTTCTTATTGACGATCAGTTCCATGGGAAGTTCGAGCATGGTTCTTAATGCCGGGTTTGCCAGGATCGCGTTCCACTTGGTATCAAAAACGACAACGCCATCTGCGATGGAATTCAGGATCGCCTGGTTGCGGCCTGCTTCAATCCGCTCACGTTCCAGAGCTTCAGCCAGCGCCTGGGTTCGCTCGATCACCACCTGGTCCAGATTGGCGTTAATGACGCGCAGTTCTTTCAGCGCCTGTTCGAGGCTGCGTGCCGATAACCATGAGACCAGAGCGAGGGCAAAAAAACCGGAAACCACAAATACATTTACGGAAAGCCCAATCGACGTTGCAAGCCAGGCAATAATGGCGCTGCTGATCGCGGCGAACAAAAAACTTGCCTGCGGAGCAAGGATCAGGCTGGAAAAGGCAATAGGAAGAGTAAAAAGAAACAGTGAACGTCCGTCTACAAGTTCCTGGGGTGAGTCGGTGAAGACGAAAATGATGGTAAGCAACAATAAAAATATTAACGCAGCCCAGCGTCCCGATAGTCGACGGTTTATCTGGTAAATAATAAGGATACCAAATGTAAAAATCCCAATGCCAGCCAATAATATCTGTACATCTGGATCAGAGACAGAGATTTGAGACCTGATTGCCGCCAGAAAGATTGCCGCCAATCCCACCAGCGCCGCTATTAATACGCCCAACAACAGGATGTTGAGTAGTCTCCGCCGCCGCGCATCGTCCGGGTCGGATGTTTGTACATGCAGGAATTGATTCGTAAGGGCTTTCATACAATTTTGTGAGCGAGCGTCAACGCACTAATGACCGCTGATCGAATGACAAGACGGGGATTGTACAGGCATTTGCCAATCCAGAGCGGTGGGTAAGGCGGATCGAGATGTTCTTCCAGCCAGCGCATGCCATTTCTAAAAACTGCTTTGGGTACTTTGGCAACTTTCTCGTTCCATTGCCACAAAGCCTGTAAAGCATACGCCGTTTCCTCCGCGGTAGCGATGTAGGTGCCCCACGAGCCATTGGCATTCTGTGATTTCAGCAGCCATTCAACAGACTCTGCCACCAAGTCATTGGCAAACCCGGCGCAGGCAATCACGGCGTGCGCTGTCGCATAAAACGTGGAGGAGTGCCACTTATCGATCCAGAAATGTTGATCATGTTGTGTTCTTTTGAGAAAGTGAATGATCTTTTGCACAGAGGAATTTTTTTGATTCAGACCAGCCTGCCGGAGTGCATGCAGGATGTGGATATTGGCACTAATGGATGGGTTTACTTCGAGGTCGAAACACCGGAAGTGATCTTTTTCTTCATATGCCAGCACGCTTGCCAAATCTTTTTCGATACCGAAGCGCAGCAGAGTGCTGTATGTAATCACGCTGTCGTCACTGTCTTTTACAGAGTAGTTGGTGGCAAAACCTACGCCACGTCGCGGCTCCCAGGCGTTGGAAAGAAACTCAATATGAGGCCTGAGTTTGTGGTTAGCCTCCAGGTCCGGGATCATGCCGAGATTCCACAGGGACCAGGCGATTTCGAAAACATCAAAAGGTGCCACGTTCGGTTGTCCGCCATCTGCGCTGGTAGTGCCTCGCAGATAATTCAGCGCAGCTTCATCGCCCCTTTTGATATAGGTGGCAAAGTAGGCTGTTGCCGAGGGGCTCAAACCTACCGAGCCATTACTCTCCTGCAGATTATCAAGGTCCAGCATGTGCTTTCCATCGGTGCCCGCCATCTCGGCGGAAAACGCGATGGTCACATGTTTGCTGATCATATTGTCCTTCAAAAAGGCAAGCTTTTTGGCGCGCTGCTTGGATAATCGCCCCAGTATGCGCTCTCCCTGTTTTTTTATGATTCCCAATCTTTCTGCCTCTGCCGCCAGAGTGGGAGCGATCATTTCAAAGCCGACAGTAGCTCCGTTGGGATCAGCCTGGAGACCCATGGTTGCGCCGCTCACGATGCGCTCAAGCGCGATCTTCCCGTTCTCGATCTGAACCTTATCCTGCCCGCGGCGCCCGCGGTAGGAAAGAGCGATCATGGCAGCCAGAGTACAGAGCACACGGTCATGATAATACATCGGGGCTGCGGCGCCCCATGACCCATCGGGGAGCTGGTTTTCCGCCAGCCACGCCAGCGAGTGGCTGCTCAGGTTCCAGTCCACTTCGCCCAGCCGGGCCGCCCATGCAGTATCGTAGGCAGTGCTGCTCATGTGACCGGGTCCGATTTCGTCGATAAGGCCCGTAATCAGTTCCTTCATGTTTGATTGCCCTTTTCCGGAATCCATAAATTGAATTTTAATTTTCCGACTCCGAAGGCATGATCCCGGTTCTTGCGGTAATAATTCCGTAACCAGTCCAATTCAGTCTTTTGCAGGTTGGTGTAGTCAGGTTCCGGGGCGCGACGGATATAGAGATGGTCGTACAGAATGGTGCGCAACTGGTGTTGAGTCATGTACGGGGAGGGGCTGATGGAGAAGTAGAGATCTTCCTCGCCGGTCGCCAGAAGCGGCATATCGAATACACTGAATTTATCGAAACCAATGAACATACTGACTGGCGGCATATCTTCCCCGTAATATTTCCGAATGAGTGCCTGTTTGTCAGGCACGGCCCCCTGTGCGATGTAATGCTCCACGGAGAGACGGGCAATGGTTTCGGTTGATTCATCGGCAAAGACGCCGAAGAACAGTCGGAACCCTTTGTTGTGCTTCGTTGCTTCCATGACTTCATACAAGGAGTTCAACGCGTATTCGTAGGGCGTACCCGTAAGCACGTCGCGATAATCACCATAAAAACGGACCCTTACGTCATAGCGCTCAAAGAACTGACGATAGGTCCCATCGCTTGCAGTGCGTATCAGGCCGTCTATGCCGACGCGGCGGGTGTATTCATCACCGCGCCGCATGAGCTCACGCCCGAAAACGGGAGCCAGGAGGACGTCGATGCCATGGTCGAACAGCATGGCACATAACTTCACATGATTCTTAATGGAGTAATCCATGTAGGCATCGAAAAAATCATCCGCGATCTGCCCGGCATGTTCGAGCATGAACCAGCGCCGTGTCCCATTGACCGGGAACACGCAGACTTTTTGCCCGCTGGCTCTTACCAGCGCGGCAACCTCTTCGGCAGGGAGTTGCAGGAATTCCTCGAAGGGAATCATCGGCTTCTCCCAAGGCGCGGCAGGAATCGGGGAGTCCGCTGCGCGTATTCCGCATAACCCGGCAGAGTTTTCGTGAGCAGCTCCTCTTCCTGTTGCGCCGCCCGCCTGAAATCCCAAATTGTGTAAAGCAAAACTGCAAACGTTGTCAGTGCAGGATTGATTAAGAAAAGTCCCGCGGCAATTCCAAAAAATGAAGTAATGACCGGATGGCGTACGAGCTTGTAAGGCCCGGTATCGATCACCCTGTGTTCAGGTTGCACCTCCACGCGCTCTGCATAGAATTGTTGCAGATGCTCACGAGACCAAATGTGCAATCCCAAAGCTGTTAGAATCGTCAGCACGCCGAGAGTTTGAATGACCAGCCCCCATGTCTCCGTTGTACGGAAACTGATGCCCGGGAAGAGGATAGGCTGTAAAACAAGAACCGCTGCCGTGAGAAAGATAAAAAAGGTGAAATCCCACGCCCGACCGGAACCACTCGCTTGTCTTTTCTTATCGTAGCGGTGGATCAGCGCAAAATCCATTGCATAGAACAAAAGGATGGTCAACAACGTTGCGATGGATTGCGGGATACCTAGAAGCATGTCGAATTAATCGGACGCTACAAATTTCTTTACTGTGCGCGTCGTAATCCCTGCCATGGCGACCATGGCGTGGTTAGTGTCTTCGAGGTGAAAACCCAGTCTGCGCTTGACATCATAGGCGCCGCTCCCAAAACGGACCAGACGGATATTGTGATCGAAGGCTTCCTTCAACGCCGAATACAATAACAGGAAATAGCCTCCGGGCACGTCATCTTCGAGCCCGAGGGCAAGGGCAAGCTGAAACTTGTTGTCGCGCACGACAGCGCCGCATCCAACCAGTTTGTCATCCTTACGGATTTCAAGCCACGTGCCGTCGACCATCGCGAAATTCTCGAGCAGTCCTCGCATCCAGGGATTGGGCGCCGACCCATGCCAGATCGAAACGTTGCGGATAAGTCTTAACGCTGTATCCACATCTGAAATGGTTTGATGTTTGCTGAGCACAAGTCCATTTTTCTCGGCTTCACGCAGGCTGCGTTTGTAATGCTGGCGATCATGCTTGTTGCCTGCTTCGAGATAGGCTTCAAAGCTTTCCCACTCGAGGGGCATATACGTACCCGGTTCTGAAATGGTCACGGGTTCGAACGCCTGGGGCCAGGTTTCGTAGCGCAGCTGTTCGGTGAGCAGGTAATCGAACAAAAGGAAGGAGCAGCGCTGTTTCTTGAATTCATCGTGTGCAGCTTGCGCCAACACGGTAAGTGCTTCATCACGGAGCGGCTCGCCCGGCAATAGCAAGGCTGACGTATCCGCGAGCGGCGAGCGGCAGACGAGCAGAGGTCTATGTTTGAGGACCGACGCCATGAAACGCCGCGCGACTTCCGGGAGGGGCAGGGGTTCATTGTGTATCCTAAACAGCGCCGCGCTGGCAATGGGAGTATCTCCATTCCATGCCAGCAGATACGTGGGCTCGGCATCTGCCATGGCGCGCTCACCGAACTGGTACCAGCGATGGCTCTGGAAGCCGCGCTTCGCAACGATACGATCCCAGATACGAGGGTCTATCTCATTAATACTCTTGAACGCCTGCACATTTAGCTTTGTCATGCCAACTCCTACGCTCCCATTTTACATGAGCAGAATGAAAACAAACATTGCCTTATTATTCCTTGCAAAAATGCAAACTTAATGCTTCACCTGTAAAACCTAATAGAGGATGTATTATGCAAAATTATACCTTTCGTCTCACGCCTGGAGAGGATTTATTCGACTCTGTTCAGGCTTTTGCAATGGAAAAGCACATCGAAGCCGGATGCGTCCTGAGCGGAGTCGGGAGCCTGATCCACGCCTCGATCCGTCTTGCCGACCGAGCTCAGAACTCCGAGTATGAGGGTCCCTTCGAGATTGTTTCGATCACCGGAACCGTTTCGATTCATGGCTCGCATTTGCATATCTCGTTCGCGGATGGAGATGGCAAAACGGTTGGCGGGCACTTCGAATCGGGCTGTACGATTTATACAACCGCTGAAATCGTACTGGCGGCATTCAACGACGTGATCTATAAGCGTGAATTTGCAGAGGATTCCGGGTATGACGAATTGACTGTCTATACTACGGGAAAATCATAAATCGCTGGGGCGTGGCGTTTTCGCCTGAACGTTGCTCAACCGGTTCAAAAACTCCTCCTGGTTCCTGACGGTATCCTTAAACCCCAGCCGCTTTCCGAGACGGGTTAACTGGGGAGGTTCCACGTAGGTTTCTGCCAGGATCTGCTCCTGCCCCAGCACATCGTTCGCTCTGCCATCCAGCAGGATCTTACCTCGGGACAAAGCGATCACACGTTCGAAGTTTTCCGCGCAGAAATCAATATCATGTGTGATTGTGATCACGGTCTTACCGCGTTTTTGCAGCTCCGCGATCACGTTCGCGATTCTCACTACACTGGCGGCATCCTGTCCAGTTGTAGGTTCGTCGAAGATGAGGATCTCGGTATCCATCGAAATGACGGAGGCAAGCGCGACCATCTTGCGCCATGTGGCAGATAGGTCGTAGGGATTCGTTTCTGTTTTATCGGATAACTGTGTCAACTCCAACGCGTCTTTGACCAGTGCCTGGACGCGTTCGTTATCAATCCCGAGATTTTTCGGCCCGAAGGAGACTTCTGCGCCGACGTTCTTCGAGAATAATTGCTCATCCGGATTTTGAAACACATACCCAACGCGGCTCGCCAGCTTTGCAACCGGATATTTTGCTGTATCCCAATCGCCAATCAACACCTGACCGCGCGTGGGTTGAAGAAGGCCATTGAAGTGCTTGACCAAGGTCGTTTTCCCCGCGCCGTTCTGCCCGATGATCGCAACCTGTTCGCCCGATGCGATGCTCAGGGAAATGCCGCACAGGGCTTCGAGTCCAGTAGGATACGTGAAGTGCAGGTCTTTGATTTCGAGATTCAACTTGTCCCCTCTTGCCGCAGCGAGGAACGGAATCCGTCTACCGCTTCATCCAGTGTAATCGGTAATTTCTCTTCTTTCCACAAACCCACCTCCTGTGCTTTGCGCGCCACCGATGTGTAACGCGAGATACCAAGA
>JAICQC010000375.1 GCA_025938055.1 Anaerolineales bacterium
CTCAGTGACCTGCGTTCTGCTCGCCAATCCTTCTCTGGAAGGGTGGGGTTGGTGCCGACCATGGGTTATCTACACGAAGGTCATCTCTCGCTCGTTCGCCGCGCCCGACAGGAATGCGATCACGTCGCCGTCTCCATCTTCGTCAACCCCGCGCAGTTCGGTCCCCAGGAGGACCTCTCCCGCTACCCGCGCGACCTGGACCGCGACCTGAGCCTGCTCGAGCCCCTCGGCGTGGATCTGATCTGGATGCCGACCGCCGAGAGCATGTACCCGCCCGGCTACCAGACCTGGGTGGAGGTGGAAGAGGTCACCCGCCCGCTGGAGGGTGCCATGCGTCCCGGTCACTTCCGCGGCGTCACCACTGTGGTCGCCAAGCTCTTCAACGCCGTCCAGCCACACCGGGCGTATTTCGGTCAGAAGGACGCACAGCAGGCTGCCGTCATCCGCCAGATGACCCGCGACCTGAACTTCCCGCTCGAGGTCGTGGTTTGCCCCATCGTCCGCGAGCCAGACGGGCTGGCAATGTCCAGCCGCAACGTCTACCTAGACCCCCAGCAGCGCCAGGCTGCCACCGTGCTCTACCGCTCCCTGTGCGCGGCGAAGGAAGCGTACGACAATGACGAGCGGGATGCGGAAAAGCTAAGAGAAAGGATGAAAGAAGTTCTGGCAGAAGAACCGCTGGCGCAGGTCCAATACGTTTCGTGTGCAGACTACGACACGCTGGAAGAGCTGAAGACTGTGACAGGCAAGGCACTGCTCTCGATGGCTGTCTTTATGGGCAAGACACGGCTGATCGATAATCTTGTTTTGGGATAACAATATCTATCGCGCAAAGCGGAGCGAGCCTTCAGGCGAACGCAGCCGAAGCGCCAGGACACTATGAATAAAACTTTCGAGAGATCCATAAACGCATACACCACTGGGTGGCAATACTGGGCGCGCCTGTCCTTCATCATGATTTGTTCCCTGCTGATCGCGGGGACAGGAACAATTCTATGGATCAGCTACCAGCAGACCATGAACTATCTCCACCCGCCGCGGCAGACTGCCTCAGGCGCGCTGCTCCAGTCCAGTGGGATTGACGTCCAGGACGTTGAGCTGATCACAGAAGATGGAGTCAGGCTTTCCGCCTGGCATACGCCGCCGAAAAATGGCGCAGTAATTCTCGTCGCTCATGGATACGGAGGGTACCGCCCTGAGCACTACCATGCGCTCTTCGCCAGTCACGGCTACGGCGTGATCGCCTGGGACTTCCGCGCCCACGGTACGAGCGAAGGTGGGTTCTCATCACTCGGATATTACGAAGTCCTGGATGCAAAAGCCGCGCTCGATTTTGCGCTCGCCCAGCCAGGAGTGGAACACGTCGGCGCATGGGGCGGCTCAATGGGCGCCGTGACCATGATCCGGGCGACCGCGCAGTATCCACAGATCGAGGCACTTGTCGCGGACAGTCCCTTTGCCACCCTGGAAGATGAAATGCATCTGCGCGTTCCCGTCCCGGTCCTGCGCTTCCTCATCCGTTTCTTCGCCGAAAGAGAGTCCGGTGTCACAATCGATTCTGTTCGTCCAGTGGACGATATCACCCTTATCAGTCCGCGCCCGATCTTACTGATCCAGGGTATGGGTGATGGAATGATTCCGCTGAATTCATCAGAGCGCTTATATGATGCAGCAGGAGAGCCGCGCCAGCTATGGACGGAGAGCGATGTTCCCCATCTGAATATGTACGCCTTCTACAAGGAGCGATACACAAAACGCGTCATTAAGTTCTTTGACGAATATCTTCTTGATAAATAATCACGTAGAGGACGGCAGCCGCCGTCCTCTACGTGATTTATGGTCCCCATTTCATCTGCTGCGCAAATGGCGCCAGCACAGCGCTCGGTCTGCTGTCCAGATAGACAATGCGCGCCTCCCCGCCCTGATAGACCTCCTGGCTTGGTGCAATCGCCGCGATGACAAAGCTCGCATCCGGTGCCCAGAGGGCCTCGTTGAGCAATTGGAAGTCCTCACCGCTCAGGACGGTGCGACCCGTTACGCCATCGGGTGCGGAGCGGACGAGCTGCAGCGGCGAACGGACGATGATCCCCTCCGGCGCGGGGACGGTGGCGAACAGGAAGTACAACTGACCATCCGGCGCGAGATAGGCTTCGTCGGCAACGTTAAAGTTTCCTCCACCTGCATCGCCCGGGATCAGCGTGGTCACTTCACCTGTGGCGGCATCCACTCTCCATAAGCCCGAGCTGAACATGCCCATGTTAGGGTTGGCGGCATACACACTGGAGCCATCCGATGACCATTCTGTATCATCGCAGCAGATCAGCGCGCCTGCACCGCCTGTCAGCCGGACCAACGCATTCGTCGCGGGATAATAGATGGCGGAGGAGGCTCCTTCATAATACCCAAGGGTGCTCAGCAGTTTTGTGCCATCCGGTGAATAACGCTCAGGTGAATACAGTTCGCGCGGCACGAAGAGACCGCCCCCCACATCATCGACCTGGTTCTCGATCAGCAATTCAGAGGTCCCGGTCGCAAAGGAATACATCTGCAAACCCTTATATCCATACGCCAGCATTTGCCCATCGGGTGAAAAAACAGGACTGCTGACCGTGCTGAGGAACGGGTTGTTCGGGTCCATGGAGCCGCCCTCCGCCAGGACACGGCGGTCTGAACCGTCCGCGTTGATCAGGAGCAGCTGGTTGTTCGCCACATACGAGACGCTGCCATCCACCTGGGATACATCATAATCACTGACGTTATCAGACTCGGAGGTGATCTGCTGCCTTGTCACGCCGTCGCGCTCCAGGCGAAAGACCTGAAAGAGACCTTCGCTATCGTTGCCCAGATAATAGAAGGAGCGCGGCAGCGAAGCGGCAGGTTCTTCGTCGGGCGCGGGAACCGTGGCGGTTTCTCCAACGGGAGCACCCGGGACAAGAGCGGTTAAGGTCATGGCAACCACGGTCCCTACCTCGTTCGGGTCTGGTGAGGCAGGTGGGATCGCCGTTGCGCCGCCGGGCGGGGCTGGAATCGTGGGAATGGGCACATCGCAAGCCAGGGCAGCGATGGCAAGGACCAGAAATGCAAAAAAGGGTCGAAAACGTTTGCTCATATTTACCTCATCAGGACAACAACAAACAGAGACACAGAGAATATTTTCTCAGTGTCTCTGTTGATCTCGCCATAGACCATTTTGGGGATGTCGTTCTCCCGGGTCACACCTGCTCAAAACGTTCCACGGGGACAACAAATAGCGTGGCTCGCTTTTCGCCGGACGGCAGCGGTGTCAATTTTTTGCGGATGATTTCGAGCGCAGACTCAACCCGTTCATCTCTCACGCCGAGCAAAAGGGTCACTACACCGCTCCTGAGAAACCCACCTGTGGAAGCAATGCGAGTGACACGATATTTTTCAGATGTCAGAGCCTGGAGGATTTCATCTGTGTCGCGCTCTTTGATGATAAGAATGACCATTTTCATGATGCATGCTCCTGACGACCAATGTGCGGTCAGATTTCCTCGAAGTGTTCCACCGGCAGAGCAAACACGGTCGCGCCGCCCACGGTCACAGGAACCGGCGTCGGCATGGGCAGAGGCGATCCTTCCAGGGGAAGGGTAAGATATTCGATGCGCTGACGGCACGATTCCTCCAGCGCCTTGAGCGCCTCCTCCTCCCGCCCGGTCTGGAGACCCACCAGCAGGGTCGTATTGCGACGACCGAGAAATCCGCCGGCGCTTGCCAGGTGCACTACAGGCAGGCGCAACTCTTCGAGCGCGCGCGTAGCTGAGTCCTGGTCCTGTTCCTGCACGACTGCAAATAACAAATGATGGATTGAAGTGTTCATAGGCGACTCTTTTCCAACTTCATCTTATCAGAAGTTTTTACTGAATTCAACCCGATTTTGATCTATGTCTTGCAGATGCAAGGATTCGTTAGAAACGGCGGAATGATTCAAACGGAATGATCGGGGCTGCTTCCATTCTGCGTGTTCCTAAGGATCAAGAACCCCGTTAATCCGGCGATTATCGAACTGAACAAAATGCTGATCTTTGTACTCTGAACGACTTCTGGATCAGTAAAAGCCAGGAGGGTGATGAAGATGGACATGGTAAACCCGATGCCACCCAGGAAGCCTGCACCGAGGATGTGCTTCCAGGTCAGATCCGCCGAGAGCTGCGAGAGCCCCATCCGCACTGCGATGAAACTGGCTGAGAGAATACCGAGCGGCTTGCCCAGGAACAAACCGGCAAAAACGCCCAGACTGTTGGGAACGGTCAGACCTTCATACCATCTTCCGCTCAGGAGGATGCCTGTATTTGCCAGCGCAAAGACCGGCATGATGAGAAAAGCAACAGGCTTATGCAGAAAGTGCTGCAGCTTGTAGGATGGCGATGTCTCACTGCCGTCGCCGAAAGGCAGGGCGAACGCCAGCAGCACACCCGCCACCGTGGCATGGACGCCTGATCGCAGCATAAAGTACCACATCAGGATTCCGGGGATCAGATAAAAGGGCAGTCCCTGTACACCCAGACGATTCAGGATGAGGAGACCACCGTAGACTGCTAAAGCCAGGATGAGATACAGGAATGAAAAATCGCCCACATAGAACAGGGCAATAATGAGGATCGCACCCAGGTCGTCGATAATCGCCAGAGCCGTGAGAAATACCTTTAGCGAGGCTGGAACCTTCCTGCCGAGCAGCGCCAGCACGCCCAG
>JAICQC010000594.1 GCA_025938055.1 Anaerolineales bacterium
ATCAGGTTCTGCCCTGAGACCGTCGTGGAAATGAAACTGACACTGGTATTGTCGGGTGACCAGTTCAGATAGACGGGATGTTCGCTCTCACTGGCGTAGATCTCATCCACCGAGTCATCGTCCATGTTCGCAATCATCAACTTCGATTCGGTCTGCGCGCCATCCGAGCTCAAGCCGATAAACGCCAGCTGGCTGCCATCGCGCGACCAGGTGGGGTATTGGTAGTACAGCAGCGGACCAGTCTGTGACTCGGGAATGACCGCGTCTTCTGTGAGCTGTTTGAGATTCCCGCCAGCCTGGTCTGAGACGTACATGTTGCCATCCACACCGAGGTAGGCGATCAGCCCGGACTTGCGCTCGAGCAGGGAAAGCGCCGGGCTTTGGGGCATTTGCATGTCCTGGGGCAGGCAGGAGGCGATCAGGAAGGCGCTTAATAGAAGGGAAAGTATCTTTTTCATTGCTGTTCATCCAGTAATTGCACCGCCCGGTCGAAGACCGGATCGTTATCAGGCAGCACTTCATCCCAGCCAGCTTCCACTTCGACATCCGGCACGACGCCCGTAGTTCCAACCTCTTCACCGTTCGGCAGGACGAAGGCAGTGGTTTGAATGAATGCCTCCGAACCATCCGGCAGGTAGAACGGCGCAGACGCTTCGATGGAACCGGGTGTTTTCTCGCCGACGACGATCGCCCGTTCGTGCGCCTGGAGTCCTGCAGCCAGGATCTCGGGCGTGCCGCTGGTGTTGGCGCCCACGATGACAACGAGCGGCACCTCCTGCGAGCTGAAGACATCCTGTCCCTCGACTCGTACCATTTCCTTATCCTCCCGGTTGTAAAACTCACCCAGTTCGCCGTCGTAAAACATCGTATACAGGATCTCGAGGGGCCAGCCGCGCGAGGAGCTTGCAATGCGCAGGTCGAGGATCAATCCTTCCAGCGTGCGGTTGCTCGTCATGAGTTGGAGGCTTTGCACAACATCCTCGTCCAGGGTATCGTACCCGACAGGTGGGAAGAGCAGATAACCGTAGTTTGTGTCCCGGATGTTGAAGGCTTCCAGTTGACCTGTGCTCGTCAGCGTGCCGCGCTGGACCTCGACCGAGCGCTGCGATCCACCGGGGCTTTGGATGCTGAGTGTGACCGAACTTCCGGCGGGTCCGCGGACGCGATCAACCGCCGCCAGCCCCTCTTCCAAAAGGACCGGACTGCCATCGATTTCAAAAATGCTGTCGTGCGCTTTCAGTCCCGCCTGTTCTGCAGGTGAACCCGCGATCACACCCAGCAGGACGATATGAGGCTCAGGCTCCTCGCTGAAACCGACAAAGGCGCCGATACCTTCATAGGAGGAGGTGTCTGCGGTGTCCGTCTCGATGCGTTCGGCGCGGGATTGATACGTCAGACTGCCCTCGGGGAGTTCCGCCTGCAGTTCCTCCATAAGAGTGACGAATTCTTCGGAGGTCAGCCCGGAATTGATGCGCTCAAGATATTGCGCCTGCAAGGCATCCCAGTTTAGCCCGGCAGTCTCATAATAAATATAGTTTTCTTCGAGGTATTCCCACAGGGCTTCGAATGTTTTGGTCTGTTGTTCCTGCAGAGAAGCCTGCGGACCAAAATCGCCGGTGACGGGTTCATCCTCCAGCGGGAGCAGCCCGATGCATGCAGACAGAATAAAACTTAATGCCAGGAGCAGGGATGGAAAGATCGGTGCTTTTTTGTTCATTACTGCCTCTCTACAATCAGATACACCAAAAATCACAACATGCCAGATTCTAAATAATTTCCCTCGTGACCGCCGCGCTTTGAAATGCTGACTTCGTTATGACCTGCGTTCTTACAGAAACATACGTCCATTGTAATAGTTTTGGATTAAAAACTGATTATGCTTTGCGGATGTTCCTGGGGTTCAAGACA
>JAICQC010000206.1 GCA_025938055.1 Anaerolineales bacterium
GACCGATACGATTTCAGCAGGTACACCTGCGCGCGCCAGGGCAATCAGGTTGCCTGACCCAAAGTTGCTCCAGATCAGCGGCGGAGCGGGGCAGACGTCGAATACCGCGCGCGGTTTTTCGCGCAACGCGTCCTTCCCGCCGGCGAAAAGCGCAAGCATGTCGATCATTTCCTGAACGGTTTTATTTGTGAATGCCCCGGTGACAATCGGTTTCTTTGAATAGAGAAGCGCCAGATATAAACGGTATGAGTCGTGGATGTCCTTATGAACATCATGGCAGATGACAGCTGTAGATTGAGCGTCATATTGCGGAAGCTGCTCCGCGATTTTCAGTAGTTTGATGAGATGTGGTGTTTCTGTTGTATCGTGCTCAAGGGTCTCGGGGTTGAGCATTGTAATGCCTGATGAACCCGGGTCGAAGTGCACATTGTCGCCCCCGTAGTGAATGGCAGGGTTACCGTCATAGTCGTAAAGATAGAATTCGTGGGGAACACTTTCTAAAGCCCTCTTCACAATTTGTGCAGGGATTTTTACGACCTCAGTCTCCTCATTAACCTGAGCGCCGGCATCGCCCAGCAATTGGCGCGCTTCAGGATTTTGGACCTTGATACCCGGTTTCAACAATAATTGATACGCCTCATCCAAAATACGCGTGATCAATTCATCCGTCAGGAGAGTCAGTTTCGGCTGCATGATTACCTCCAAATCTTTCTTCGCGCTGAGCGGAGCGTAGCGCAGTCGAAGCGCAGCTTATTGAAAACAAGTAATTACTTGAAGCAGGTCCTTCGACTTCACCACACAGCAATCGTGCGGTTCCGCTCAGGACGGAGTGTCACTCTTTTCCAAGTAACTGTTTTGCCAGTTTTACCGCACCGACCGCATCTTCGGATGTGCCATCCGCTTTGATCTTTTCCGCCCAATCCTTTGTGATCGGCGCGCCGCCAACCAGTACCTTGATGCGAGGGCGCAGGCCTTCCTTATCCAGCTCCTCGATTACCTCGCGCTGGCGGACCATTGTGGTGGTAAGCAACGCGCTCATGCCGATGATCTGTGCATCCACTTCGAGCGCCTTGCCGATGATCTTTTCCGCGGGCGCGTCCACGCCGATGTCAAATACTTCGAAGCCAGAGGCGCTGAGCATCGTGCCGACTAATGTCTTGCCAATCTCGTGAATATCGCCCTCCACCGTCGCAAGGACCACGCGTCCCATCACTTCGCGCGCTTCGCCGAGTTTGAGCAGTTCGGGCTCGAGCGTGGCGACTGCAGCTTTCATCGCCTCGCCTGCCATCACCAGCTCGGGCAAAAAGGCTTCGCCTTTCCCGAACTGGTCGCCAATGTAATTGACACCGACCACAAAGCCCTTGGTGATCGTGTCCAGTGGATGCATTTGCAGTTCGATGGATTTCTGCGCGAGCGACACTGCCAACTCGGCTTCACCATCGATAATACTCTGCGCCATTTCCTTGTAGAGTTCTTCGATTTGTACATCTTCCAACATGCTACAGTCTCCTTGTCTTTATTATTTCATCAGGGACGAAACCTGTTGTTCTTTTTCACGTAGCAATTCGGCGGGGATATCGAGATATTCCTCCAGCCATTTGCCAGAATCCATGACGTGCTCGATGGACATCTGCGCGGCTTTCGTGCCATCCCTTTCCCTGAGCGCCTCCACAATGGAAATATGCTCCTTTAAGGTAGTTGCCGTGCTGTTCGCCAGCAAATCGGGGTTTCGGAACAGTGCTTCGTATAGGAGCCAGTCAGGGAAGGCGTTTGCCACCATCGCATACAGCTTGATAAGCAGATCGTTTCGTGACGCGTCTGCGATGGCTGCATGGAATTCACGGCTCAGTTTGCGTTCATTTGACATTTCTTTCAGGGTATCGTGTTGTTTCATCACGTCGATCATGGCTTCGAGCGCTGTAACCTGTTCATCCGTTATATTCCTTGCCGCCTCCTGTGCGATCACCGCTTCGAGGACCAGGCGCAAGCCATAGGCTTCGATCACATCCTTCGGCGAAATTTCACGGACGCGCACCCCGCGATAGGGGACACGTTCCGCCAGCCCTGCGGACACCAGCAAATCGAGCCCTTCGCGCACAGGGGTCATGCTCACGCCCAGTTGCGTGGCAATGTCCTCCTGCCGCAGCCAGTCTCCGGGTTTATAAACGCCTGAAATGATCTTTTCATGCAGGACGTTGAAAATATCCTCTTTGAGAGGACGTTTCTGAATTAATTCGGTTTCTTCTGAGTGGGAATTAATAAGCATCGAGTACCTCTGTAGGTACTCTTGATTATATATTATATATAATTGTTAGTACAGAATCTCTTGGGTGATCATCAGCATTCGTCTTAAGGACCTTGTAAAGGTTTGACATTGTGTGTCAGGCGGAGTGTATTGCAGGATTCTCCTTCAACATCCAGGCCAGGGGAGAAGCAAGCAGCACCAGCCCAGTAGTCATTACCAAAACGGTGGGAAAACCATAATTCTCAGCTAACGGTCCCGTGAATAGCAAACCCAGCGCACCTGCAGAAAAGATAAAGCCCAGAATCAAGCCGGATGCCAGCGCCATACCTCCTGAAATGATCCGCTGCGCCAGGACGACAATAATGCTGTGCACCGCGCCTGTACACGCCCCCGCCAGCGGAATCAGAAGATATAACCAGGGTGACCATCCGATCTGGCTCATGATATAGATCGGAAACGCGGCTACCAGCAAAGCGGCTGCCGCAACTTTGCGTTTAATATACAGATCGCCGAAGTAACCACCTATCACATTTCCCAATGCCGAGCCGCCCATGAATAAGCCTGCCATATTTCCATACGTGGCTGCGCCCAGCCCCAGATCGTTGATGTACTTCGGTACAAAATTGATCATGTTCGACTGCGACCAGGATTGCAGTGTGGCGACAATTGCCAGGATGATGATAAATCCCAGGCTGGCTTGCAGGCGAACTTTGCCATCTTCCTGTAGCGGCTTCGGGTGCGGACGATTGGCGCGCAATTGGTACGCGAGTGCCAGGGCAATCGGGATCGAAATCAACGGCAATATAAGCATGGCAGGCAAACCAAGTTTTGCAAGGATCAAACCTGTGATGATGGGACCCACAAAATGCCCGAGTTGACCGGCTGTGAAGAAGAGCGAAGTTGCCGTAGTCTCGCGCCCCGCGAGATGCCTGCGTCCCTGCAGGGTTGCCTGGACGGTGCCCACAGGGTGAAAGGATGATGAGCCGAGTGCGGCGATGATCAGGCAGAGCAAACCGCTGGCGCCAGGGAGGAAGATTGCACCTGAGAAGAAGACTGTCATCCATAACACACCGCCCGCCGCGAGCCATCGAGGTCCCACCCGGTCTGAGAGCCAGCCGAAGAACGGTTGTGTGAGCGCGGACACCCAGATGTAAATTGTGGAGATCAGCGCGATCTGGGTCTCGGTTAAGCCGAGGTAGGTTAGCAATACGGGCCGGCTGCTGTTGAGCACGTCCACGATCAAATGGCTGAATGCTACAGAGGAAAAAAGCGAATCAAAGATTAAAGCCATGTGGGATCTGCAATTTTGGATGTACGATCCTGGATGGAGTTGACACTCAGTGTAAGGTTCCAGAGGCGCATCTGCTTACGATTGGTGGTTGATGACCTCGGATTCGGGATATAGATGATGTTGCTCGATATATTCGTACACCGAGGCGGGCAAATAGTAGCGGAATGGCTTGCCTGTGGCTGCGCGGACCCGGATCTCGCGCGAGGCGATCTCGAGCAGCGGCGCATCCACGTAATGGACTTTGGAACTGATTCCCGGTAACTCGCGTTCCAATTCCTGGAGGTTTGCTTTTTCGCCGGGACGCCGCATCACGCCCACCCAGTGAGCCGCGTATAAAATTTCTTGTGGCTGGTGCCAGGTGGGAAGGTCGTTCAGTGAGTCGCCGCCGATGATCGGCACGATCTCTGTGCCAGGGTTCTGTTCTGCCAGGATCTTGATGGTATCCACTGTGTAGTGTGGACCGGGTCGATCCAGCTCCACCCGCGACAGTTCGAAGGACGGATTATCCTCTATGGCAAGTTTTACCATCGCGAGGCGGTGTTCGAGGGAAGTAATCGGCTGGTCTTGTTTATGAGGAGGATCCGGTGTCACTGTCCAGAGAACGCGGCTCAGCTCCAGCTGTGACTTTGCTTCCGCGGCTAGAATTAAGTGTCCCACGTGCGGGGGGTCGAACGTCCCACCAAAAAGACCGACACGCTGATGCAGTTTATCGGGCATATTAAGAGTATATCTCATTTGGAAGAGATAGAAGAATATATTTACTCAGCAGTGATATACTCCCTCCATCTCAACTTTTTGATCTCGCCTCAGCGCCGGGGATGACGTGGGAGAAAACATAGAGGATAAATTATGAAGCAAACATATGATGCAATCGTGATTGGAGCGGGGGTGATGGGAGCAAGTATTGCGTATAATCTTTCCCGGCGCGGCTTGAAGGTGCTGATCCTCGAACGGCAATCTGTGGGTGTGGGCGCGACCGGCGCCTCGAGCGGACTGGTCCGTATGCACTATGACATCGAAGTGGACTCGGCGCTGGCATGGCAGAGCTTTCATTTCTTCAGAGACTGGCGCGAACGGATCGGCGGGGAATGTGGTTTCAAGCGCACCGGCTTCCTGCAGATCGTTGCACCCGATAAGATCGAGCAATTGCGCGGCAACGTGGAGATGCAAAAGCAGATCGGCATCCTTACGGAAGTGGTTACACCTGAGGAAGTGAAGAAGATCGCGCCGATGTTCAAGACCGAAGATTTCGAGCTGGCGGCATATGAACCAGAATCAGGCTATGCAGACCCGGTGCTGACCACGAATTCGTTCATTGCCAATGCAAAGGACTGCGGTGCTGTGCTGATGCAGGATTGCGAGGTAACCGGAATACGTGTCCGCGGGGGAAAGGTGATGGGCGTGGACTCGAGCCGCGGGTCGTTCGAGGCGCCGATCGTCGTCAACTGCGCAGGCACGTTTGCAGATCGCATCGCGAAAATGGTGGATGTCGATGTCCCGCTGGACACGTGGACTCATGATGTCGCCTTTGTGAATCGTCCTGCCAGAGTGGGGATGCACCCGGCTTGTATCGATGACGTGCTTTCGATGTATTTTCGCCCGGAAGGTGAGTTGACTCTGATCGGCCTGGAGGACTACAGCCGCATGGGCGAGCCGCCCGAATCCGATCTGGGGCGCGTGGACCCGGAGTTTGTGATGCGAGCCATCGATCGCATCTGTGAGCGCGTGGAGGGTATGGAAGAAGGCTCGCTCCATTCCACGCACGTGGGACGCGATGGGCTGACGCCGGATCAGCGCGCGGTCATCGATCAGGCAGGACCTGATGGTTTTTACATCGCCTGCGGCTTTAGTGGGACGGGATTCAAATTGTCGCCAGCGGTGGGGGTGTGCGTGAGCGAATTGATTGTGGACGGGCATGCCAGGCTTGTGGATATTTCCTCACTCAATCTCAGCCGCTTCGCCCGCGGGGAATTGTTGCAAGGGCAGAACTCATACGGTCATATTTGGAAATGAAGCGGTAAAGGCAGATGGATCGCTGTTTGATGAAATTGGGAATAGGCTGCAATGAAATTCATCTTGTACAGAGGGACATTTTCCTGTATCCTTCTGTCACATAGTCCAAACATCACGAAGCGGAATCAGGAAGGCAGCCAACATCATGGCAAGGGAAGAGCATGTAGCGATCTTGAAACAGGGCGTTGAGGTTTGGAATCAATGGCGGGCAGAAAACCCTGAACTTCAACCGGATCTCAGCAGGGTGAACTTCTGGAGTCTGGAACCTGGGGACCCATACCTCATGGAGGCACTCTGGAATGTATGGCATCCAGACCCGCAGGCATATAGCCTGAAAAATGTGAACTTCAGCTCGACCAACTTGCGGGGAGTTTGTCTCTCCTCCGCCGATTTGAGCGGGGCACAGCTCGATTGCGCAGACCTTTCCTTTGCAGATTTGCGTCATGCAACGGTTGAGCGCGCGCACCTCAGGGACGCGACTCTTAAAGTGGTAAAGATGAATGGACTGCAGGCGAGCCAGGCAAACCTGAGCGGGGCAGATCTCGAAAACTCCGATTTGACCGGAGCCAACCTGAACGGGGCAAACCTCACGAAGGCAAACCTCAAGGGGGTGAATTTTACAGGCGCGAATCTGAATGGAGCGGATGCGACCCAGTCTGTTCTGCAATGGAGTCTGTTCGTGGATGTCGATCTGCGTAATGTAAAAGGTTTGGAGACTGTACGCTATTATGGACCCTCGAGTATCGGGCTGGATACTATTCATCGATCAGAGGGAAGAATCCCGGAGGCATTTCTGCGGGGATGTGGCCTTAGTATTTTGGAAATCGAGTATGCAAAACTTGCCGATTCCAGTTTGGATGCTGAACAAGTAGCTTCGGTCGCGGGCAGGATCAGGCAGTTCCACCCTGGCGGCAGGCAATCGTATCCATGTTTTATCAGCTTCGATAGGAAAGATGAGGAGCTTACCAGCCATCTACACAGGGATTTACAGAATCATGGCGTTCGCTGCTGGTTCGTGCCTGAGCACCAGAAGTTCGGCGACCCGATCAGACCGGGCCTTGATCGTCAGATACGATTGAAAAATAAGCTGCTTGTTATACTTTCAGAGAATTCAATGCAGAATGAATGGGTGGGTGAGGAGGTGGAGGCTGCGTTGCAGGAAGAAATGCTGAGCAACAGGCTGATCCTGGTGCCTGTTCGTGTCGGGGATGCTATCATGAATGCTCATGACGATTGGGTGGTGAACGTCAGGAGGAGCAGGCCCATGGAGGATTTTACGAATTGGAAGGATAGGCAGCATTACCAACTGGCATTTCAGCAATTGCTGAGAAAGCTGAAGACACCGGGCAATACGTGATCTGAAAGTGTAACCTCGTGATAGTCTTTTGTAAGGCATATGGACCTTCGAGTCATTGTAAGATGTTTATGCCCGTCATCAGGGTGCCCATCTCACTCTGATGACGGGCATTTTTTTGATTGTTTCACATGTAACCCTATCATTGTTCATACTTCCCAAAGCGATTACACTTTGACTTCTTTCAACGAGACAGATTGTTCCAATGTATGTCTGAAAGGATGGAGAGACCGTTGGCGAGTTCTATTGCTTACAATTTGTTGCAGGCTTGCGGCAAACCAGGCTGCCCTGTTTGCCGCCTGGAACAGCATGCTGTGGAATGCTATCTAGACAACAAGTTCTACGAAAACGTGAATACGCCTGCATGGCGTGACCAGTTGCGCGCCAGCCTGGGCTTCTGTGAAGAGCATGCCTCGCTGGCAGTGGAAAAGCGCCTGGGCGATGCTCTGGGCTTTTCGATCATTTACCGCGATATCCTGAATTCCATCCTGAATCATTTGAAGCGCCGCGATTCCCCGCCGCGCACTCCCCGCCGTTGGGTATCTCTTCTGGGGCAGATCCCTGAACAGGCGCAGACACTGATCGAGAAGATGTTTTCTGCCTTTACTCCTCGTAAACGCTGTCCTGCCTGTGAGCACCGGGATAAGACGACCCGCAGCCTCCTCTCCGTGCTGGTGGAAGAGATGCAGAAGCCAGAGATGGTCAATGCGCTGGAGGCTTCGGAGGGATTATGCCTGCCACACTTGCGGCTGGCGCTGGAACACGTCCGGGATGTGTCTGTTTGCGAAACCTTACTGACCATTCACCGTGAAAAGCTCGAAAGCATGAAGGCTGAGCTGGAGGAGTTCATCCGCAAAAATGATTATCAATTTGCTGCGGAGGGTTTCGGCAAAGAAGGGGATGCCTGGCTGCGGGCAATTGGCACGGTGACAGGGAGGAAAAGGCAGAGTTAATCGCGGCGTCCGTAGATGTACACATATCGATGCTGCAAGTGCCAGATGTTTTTTCAGCCTTTCCTCTTCAAAGTTATAATTGACCCATGAACACAAAATCCCTGCATTCCCGCTATGAAGACCTCAAACAGCAAATCCACTCGCACAATTATCGTTATCATGTTCTGGATGCTCCGGTCATCAGCGACCTGGAATTCGACAGGCTGTTGAATGAGCTCAAGCAGATCGAAGC
>JAICQC010000136.1 GCA_025938055.1 Anaerolineales bacterium
ATCGCCGCGCTGGCGGGCGGACTCAACCTGTGGACGGGTCCAATCAACCTGCAGGATGGCACCACCTATCTCGCCGAGGGTGAAGTCGCCACCGACCAGCAGGTCTGGTACCTGCCTCAGCTGGTCGAAGGCATGGAAGGCCAGAGCGTACCCGAATAATCGCTATTGAAAGGGGGAAGGCACCTGCCTTCCCCCTTTTTCGCTTTGATACAAAGAGACCTCCTCCGCGAAAAGGACAAAGCCCATGAAGGTTGAGCTGCGCGGTATCCATAAATACTTTGGCAATAACCACGCGAATAACGACATCACTCTGACGATCGCCGCGGGAACCATTCAGGGAATTCTGGGCGAGAACGGCGCGGGGAAAAGTACGTTGATGAAGATCCTCTCCGGGTTCTTTCATGCTGATGAGGGAGAAATATTGTTGGATGGCAAGCCCGTTAAGATTTCATCTCCCGCCGATGCGATTCGGCATGGGATCGGCATGTTACATCAGGATCCGCTCGACTTTCCTCCCCTGCGCCTTCTCGATAATTTTATGCTTGGTATTCCAGGCAAACTCTTTCCTAATCGAAAAGAGGCTACCCAGGATTTCAATCTGCTGAAAAAGGAATTTGGATTTTTTCTCGACCCAGAAAGTTATGTGGATTCACTGACTGTGGGTGAACGCCAACAACTTGAGATCATGCGCCTGTTATTTCTGGGTGCGCGGGTGTTTATTCTTGATGAGCCAACCACAGGCATCAGTGCCGCACAGAAAGCGAAACTATTCGACACTCTGAAAAAATTCCCTGAACAGGGAATAACAACCATCTTTGTCTCACACAAACTCGAAGACGTGGAAAATTTATGTGATCAGGTGGCAGTGCTGAGGCAGGGTAAACTCGTTAGCGAGATGAAGAGACCCTTGGACACAAAACGGCTGGTGGAGATGATGTTTGGAAAGGAAATCACTCTTGGTGCGCGGTCGCTTGCCAAGCCGCATGGATGTGTGCTTGAATTAAGTAATATTTCCGTGGAAGACGCCAGGCTGAAAATTGAGAACGTAAATCTCGAAGTCAATGGGGGCGAAGTGATCGGGCTGGCCGGTATGGAGGGAAGTGGTCAGGATTTGTTCCTGCGTGCATGTGCCGGGATTGTCCGCCCTGTGGGCGGACAAGTCGAATTGCGAGGCCGCGATCTAACCGGAAAGTCGTATCACGCATACAAAAGGAACGGAGGTGAATTTTTACCGGCGGCACGTCTGGAGGAGGGGCTGGTTCCCGGGCTGACCTTGACAGAGCATTATGTGCTGGCGGAAAAATCAAAGGGTGTTTTCATCGATCGCGAACGCGGAGTGAGAACAGCGCAGCAAAGAATTGAGTCCTTCAACATCAAAGGTACACCTCTCAGTCCCGTTGAATCACTTTCAGGAGGCAACCAGCAGCGCGCTCTGCTTTCCCTGCTCCGTGATCCCTTGTCATTGATCCTGATCGAACACCCCACGCGCGGACTGGATATCGAATCGGTAATTTATATCTGGGGGAAGTTAAAAGAACGGTGCAGAAGGGGTACTGCCATCATCTTCATTTCATCAGACCTGGAAGAGATTCTGCAATACAGCGACCGTGTCCTGGTATTCTTCAGCGGCAGAGTTTCACAGCCATTAGACGCTTCAGCGATCAACGTTGATCAGCTTGGTCAATTGATTGGCGGAAAGGGCTGGACCGAATGAGCACGACAGTCATGAAAAAGAACAGCCGCTGGATCAATATTGGATTTCAAGTGGCTGCCCTGGTCCTGGCTCTGTTGTTTACCACCCTTATCCTGTTAGCTGCAGGGGCGCCTCCGCTTGAGGCGTATCAAAACATCATTACTGGAGCTTTTGGTTCATTCAAAAAGTTCTCCGATGTACTGGTCTCATGGGTCCCGCTTCTGCTGGTCAGTGCAGGCTTGCTGGTCACGTTCGCCACAGGCTTGTGGAACATCGGCGTGGAGGGACAAATCACCCTCGGCGCGATTGCCACAACCTGGGCTTTGCGCGAGCTGCAGAATACGAGTCTCTCCCCCTCCCTGATCATTTTCCTGGCGATTCTGGCAGGGATGGCGGGCGGCGCGCTGTGGGCTGCACTGGCGGGCGCACTGAAAGCCTTTGGCGGCGTGAACGAAATCTTCGGCGGACTGGGTCTTAACTTCGTCGCCACCGCGTTGACGATCTATTTCATTTTCGGTCCATGGAAACGCCCCGGCGTGGCATCCATGAGCGGAACAGAACCATTTGATGAAGCGCTTCACTTGTATCTGTTCCCCGGCTTGCGGCTCAGTCCATGGGCTTTGGTAATCGCCATTGCGGCAATTGTCGTTGTTTACTTTCTTTTGCAGGGAACATATTTCGGGCTGCGTCTGAAGGCAGTTGGCAGGAATTTCCGCGCTGCTTATTTGCTGGGGATTCCCACCTGGCAATATATGATGCTATCGTTCCTGATCTGCGGCGCGCTGGCAGGGATTGCAGGCGCCATGCAAGTGACCTCGGTGTATTATCGCCTGATCCCATCCATTTCAAGCGGGTACGGATATCTGGGTCTGATGGTGGCAATGCTGGTCAACTATCAAGCCATTTGGGCTGCGCCGATTGCGCTGTTCTTTGCTGCGCTCAATATCGGAAGTATTCAACTGCCCATCGTGCTCAAACTGGATTCATCTCTTTCCGGCGTTCTGCAGGGAATGCTGGTTCTCTTCGTCCTGATCATGGAAGGCATTCGGCAGCGCCTGTCCCGGCGTTCGTGAGGCTACTATGGACTCCACTATGATGCTTATCGGATTGGCGAGTGTTCTCGCCGCGGCGGCTCCCGTCATTTTTGCAGTGATCGGTGAAACCATCTCGGAGCGTGCGGGCGTGATCAACCTCTCCATGAATGGGACCATCCTGCTTTCTGCCATGGGAGGCTTCGCCGTTTCGGTGCGCACTGAAAGCCTGCTGCTGGGTTTCCTGACGGGCATGCTCATCGGAGCTGTGGTCGCGCTGATCGTTGCGTTTTCTTCGATCACGTTGAGACAATCCCAGGTGGCAGTCGGATTCGTTCTGGCGCTCGTCTGCCGTGACCTTTCCTACTTTCTCGGCAATCCCTTTATGGGGCTGGCTGGCGAACGGCTGCCCGCATGGTCCATCGCCGGTCTGAGTGAGATTCCCGTCATCGGCACGCTATTTTTCAAACACGATCTGATGACGTATCTCAGTTTTGTTGTGATCTTCGTTGCCTGGGTATGGATCTTCCGAACACACCCGGGCCTGATGCTGCAGGGAATCGGGGAACGTCCCGCCGCTGCTTTTGTGCGCGGCGCGAACGTGAATCTCATGCGTTATGTGTATACAGTGCTCGGAGGCGCCATCATTGGTCTGGCAGGACCGACCTACTCTTTGAGCGTGAAAGCCGGATGGAAGGGCACAATCTCTGGCCTGGATGGTATCGGATGGATCGCCCTGGCGATCACGATCTTTGGCGGGTGGAATCCCCTGCGCGCTGCGTTCGGCGCCTATTTGTTCGCGTTGTTACAGTGGCTTGGACTCGTGCTCCAACCGAGCCTGCCAAATATCCCATCACAGGTTTTGCAGGTTGCTCCGTTCCCGCTGATGATCCTCACCCTGCTGCTGGTAAACATCGGCGATGCAGAATGGGTGGAGCGGACTCTTGCAGCACTGCCGGAACCCACACGCCGATTCTTCGCCAGGGTATTCCGCACGCTGCGGGCTTCGCCACCTGCTGCCCTTGGCGTACCTTTTGAATCAGATTAATTCGGCGGTCTGATCCTTTCCTGTGTCGCGATGCCACACATTCGAGGTGACTGCAGGCAAGAAAACACCTTTATTCATATTGATGTAAATTCATGGGATTGTCTGGTTATCATTGGTTTCGATCTGTCCCATGCGTAGAGGAGTGTGTCAGATCCGTTTCAGACACAGCGGGCTGGATTTGTGGACAATTATCATACGATTTCTGTTACAAACTGTCTGACAACTGCTTGCTGCTTCCAGTATACTGATAAAAACAGGAGTGACCGTATAGCCCATGAAAAAAGCATTCCAAAGTGAGTGGGTCTCCAGTCTGATTGATGCACTGTTGCCGGTCTTCGCTACGCTGGCGGCCCTGCTCATCGGCGCAGTCATGTTGCTCTTTTTGAAGGTCAATCCTATTGAGGCATATAAAGCACTTTGGGATGGCGCCTTCGGAAGTTCGAATGCCTTCGCCGAAACACTGGTAAAAGCTACGCCGTTATTGCTGGTTGCCATTGGCATCTGTATCTCGTTCCGCGGCGATGTCATCAACATTGGCGGGGAGGGGCAGATGATCATGGGCGCGATCCTTGCGACATGGGTGGGTCTGACGTTTACAACTCTGCCGGGCTGGCTGGTGATACTTCTTGCCATGCTGGCAGGGTTTCTCGGAGGAGCGATCTGGGGTGGAATTCCGGGTATCCTTAAAGCCTATTTCAGAGTAAACGAAATCTTAAGCACGGTGATGATGAACGCCATTGCGGTACAGTTGATGAACTTCCTGCTGCGCGGTCCGATGATCGATCCCGCACAGGCGGAGCTGGCATCCCAGATCCCGCAGACCGCGCGCCTGCTGGAAATCTTCCGGCTGCCCCGCCTGGTTCCCACCCGTTTGCATCTGGGTGCGCTGATCGCGGTAGCTTTGGCTGTTCTGGTCTATGTCTTGCTGTGGCGCACGACTCTGGGCTATCGCATCCGCGCCGTCGGACAGAATCCGCATGCCTCACGCTATGCAGGCATCAAGGTTCCGCGATATGTGGTGCTGGCATTATTGTTCAGCGGGGCATTTGCAGGTCTTGCAGGAGCGATCCAGGTCTACGGCGTGAATTACCGCATGATCACGGATGGCTCCGCGTCCGGCTTTACGGGAAGCGCAGGCTTCAACGGCATTGTCGCGGCACTGTTCGGTCAATTGCATCCGGTCTGGTCCATCCCGGCTTCGATCCTCTTTGGCGCGTTGTTGGTGGGAGCCAATAGCATGCAAAGAATGGTGCAGGTACCGTCTGCACTGGTCATTGCCCTTAATGGTCTGGTGGTGGTCTTTGTTGTGAGTAGTGAGATCATTAGACGGAGGCGGCAGAGGCGGAGACTGGCCGCCACGCGCCAGGATGAGGAAACGCAGCCTGACAAGGAAAACCTGCCCCAAGCGGAGACCGCTACATGATCTCTGAACTCTTTTCCGTCACTGTCCTGATTGGCATTCTTGCCTCCGGAATTCGCCTGGCGACACCCTATCTGTATGCAGCCATTGGTGAGACATTCGGTCAAAAGAGTGGTGTGCTCAATCTGGGTGTCGAAGGCCAGATGCTCTTAGGCGCTTTTGCCGCTTTCTACGTTGCCTCTACCAGCGGTAATCTTTGGCTGGGTGTGCTGACAGCCATGCTGGTCGGTGCGGCTATGGGATTGGCAATGGCGTACGTGACTGTGAACTTGAATGCCGAACAAGGGATCAGCGGGATTGGCTTCTTCCTGTTTGGCTTGGGCATGAGTGACCTGCTCTTTCAAAAAATGCTCGGTACCGTGGAAACCGTACGCGGGTTTCCACCTATCCATATTCCGGGACTAAGCGATATTCCCGGGATCGGAGAGATTTTCTTCAGCCAGAATCTGCTGGTCTATGGGGCGTACCTGCTTGTGCCCATTGCATGGTTCGTCTTGAATAAGACCACCCTGGGGTTAAAAATCCGCTCGGTGGGTGAAAATCCCGATGCAGCCGACTCGCTCGGTGTGAGCGTGGCGCGCATTCGTTACTTTACGATCATTCTGGGAGGGACGCTTTCCGGGCTTGCCGGCGCCTCTCTTTCCATAGCTCTCCTGAATGTCTTTCAGCAGAATATGACGAGCGGGCTGGGATTCATCGCGGTTGCACTCGTGTACTTTGGTGCATGGCGTCCGGTAGGTGTGCTGGCGGGCGCGTTGTTGTTCAGTATGATCAACTCCCTGCAGTTATGGGTGCAGGTGCTGGGTCTACCCATTCCATCGGATATCGCGGTGATGATGCCCTACGTTTTGACAATCCTGGTTCTGGTCGCGACGGTGTCTCGAATCCGCGCGCCATCTGCATTGACAAAGCCCTTTGAAAGAGAAAACTGATTCCAGATTGGAGGTGACTGCTCGCCCTGTGAATTCTAATTTCGATGTCGAAGCCGTTGTTGTATTGCAAGACCTACATCTTAAGGAGAAGAAAATGAAAACGTTTGCCTGGTTTTTGACCCTGATGCTCGCCTTTGCTCTCCTCTTGAGCGCGTGCGGTGCTCCTGCCACAGAGCCGCCTTCAGTGACCGAAGCTCCTGCGGAACCTGCAGAACCCACTGCAGAGGCTACAGAAGAATCCCCAACTGAAGAGCCGGAAGCCACAGAGGCGCCCGCCGGGGAACCCTTCCGCGTAGCGGTCGTCATGCCCAGCGCCATCAATGACCTGGCGTTCAGCCAGAGTATGTACGATGCGCTCGTCCGCGTTCAGGAAGAAATGGGTGCCGAGAACTTTGAATTCGTCTATTCCGAGAACATGTTTGTCGTCGATGATGCTGCGGCAGCCATCCGCGACTATGCTTCACAGGGTTTTAACCTCGTGATTGCACATGGCTCGCAATATGGTTCGTCCCTGCAGGAAATCGCGCCGGATTTCCCCGAGACGAGCTTTGCCTGGGGCACCACCGTCGATACATTTGGTCTGCCCAATGTCTTTGCCTATGAAGCAGCCTCTCACGAAGGTGGTTACGTCAATGGTGTGCTGGCAGCCACGCTTTCCGAGAGCAACGTGATCGGTGTTGTCGGTCCCATCGAGACGGGAGACGCGAAGCTGTATGTGGATGGCTTCGCTGCCGGAGTCGCGGCCACCAATCCCGATATCCAGGTGAACGTGAATTACATTGGTTCGTTCTCGGATGTGGCGCTGGCTTCCGAAGCCGCGACCACTCACATCTCTGCCGGCGCGGACGTCCTCACGGGTACCGCTCAGATGGTGGTAGGCGCCATTGGGAAAGCCGAGGAGAGCAACGCGTTGTGGTTCGGCACCCAGTCCAATCAGAGCTCTCTTGCTCCGTCTATCGTGGTCGCGAACCAGGTCTATCACTGGGAAGGTATTCTCAATGAGATGATCTCTCTCATCAATAGCGGAACGCTCGGCGGACAGTCCTTTGTAGCTAACCTCGAGAACGGCGGCGAGGTGATTGAATACAACGAAGAGTACGCTCTTCCCGAAGATGCAAGGGCATTAGCCGACTCAACCATTGAAGGGATCAAAGACGGAAGCATCACGATTACGCTCCCGTAGTTCGTATCTACAATGAAAGCCCTGCGAAGTGCCCATCAGGCGCTTCGCAGGGCTCATCAGGATGGCGCGATGACCGATTTGAACAAACTTCCCTCTGGTCAGCCCCGGATCAACACTCTGGAAATGCATAGCATTTCCAAAAAATTTCCGGGTGTGCTTGCAAGTGACCGCGTGGACTTTGACGTGAAGTCTGGCGAAGTCCACGCGCTGCTCGGTGAGAACGGTGCGGGCAAAAGTACATTGATGAAAATTCTGTATGGGATGTACCATCCGGATAAAGGTGAGATCCTCCTCAACGGCAAGCCGGTCACGATTGCCTCCCCTACGGATGCCATCAACCTGGGGATTGGGATGATTCACCAGCACTTTATGCTGGTATCCACACTGACGGTTGCCGAGAATGTTGCCCTGGGATTGCCATCCTCCCGCGGCCTGCTCACAGATTTTGACCGTGTCTCAGAGCGGATCATAGAGCTGGCGAAGATCTATGGGCTGAAAATTGACCCGGATGCCTACGTCTGGCAGCTTTCTGTCGGCCAGCAGCAGCGTGTGGAAATCATCAAAGCTCTTTATCGCGGCGCAGCGCTGCTCATTCTCGATGAGCCGACCGCCGTCCTCACCCCGCAGGAAGTGGATGAGTTGTTTGTCATTATGAACCAGATGGTTGGGGACGGTCATGCACTCATCTTCATCTCGCACAAATTGCACGAAGTGGTGGAGATCAGCCATCGCGTGACAGTCCTCCGGGATGGGCGCAAGATCGGTACGCGACCCACCTCAGAGATCACCAAGCAGACTCTTGCCAACTGGATGGTTGGACGCGAAGTTGGCTTCCTGCCCGACCGCGGACATGTGGAGCGCGGGGATTGTCGTTTGCAGCTCGACGACGTCTCCTGCGGAAGCGATCGCGGCACACCGGGCTTGCGCAACGTTAGCCTCGAGCTGTGCTCTGGCGAAATCCTTGGGATTGCCGGTGTCTCAGGGAATGGTCAGTGCGAACTGGCTGAAACCATTACCGGGCTGCGCAAAATCACGGGCGGCCGCGTGCTCCTGGAAGGGGAGGATGTCACTGGCTTTGCTCCCGGCGATCTGACCGAGCGCATGCTCTCATACATCCCCGAGGAACGCATGCGCGATGGCATGATCAAGAACTTCACTGTTGCAGAAAACATGATCCTGCGCGAACACCATAAACAGCCATTTTCCCGTTCCGGCTTTTTGAACCTGCACGATATTGCTGCGCACTCCGATGAATTAATCAAGAAATTCCGTGTCAAGACTCCTTCGCAGGACACAATGGCAAAGAATCTCTCCGGCGGCAACATTCAGAAAATCGTCCTGGCGCGCGAGATCTCCCGCAACCCGCGTGTGATCGTTGCTGCACAACCCACGCGTGGTCTTGACATCGGTGCAACAGAATACGTCCGCGAGCAACTGCTCGAGCAGCGCCGCAGAGGTGTGGCAGTCATGCTTATTTCAGAAGACCTGGATGAGATCCTGGCGCTCTCAGACCGCATCGCGGTGATTTACGAAGGGCAGATCATGGACATTGTCCCACGTGAGCAAGCCACACCCGAAAAACTTGGTCTTCTCATGGCAGGCGTCCAACCGGAAGAGTCCCCCGCGAAAGCCTAATGTCATATGGAGACTGTTACTTAAAATACTTCTACACTTGTCCATTTAGGTATTAAAATACAATCCCATCGGTTCGGTGGTCGTTGGATGCAGGTCGCGTCCTCGGCGTTGGGTTTTGCCCATCGAAAAGTGCCGCCGTCTTACGAAGTGCCGCATCCACGGATTACCCGAAATTCCATTGATGAGCATGCGGCAGAAAGAGGTAGCCACCAATGAACCTTTGGCAAGAATATCTTCGCCCCACGAATCTGTCACAAGCGTTAAAAGCCTTTGCCGAGGCATCTGGTCCAATCCTTCCCATTGCGGGCGGAACGGATCTACTGCTCGACCTGGAACAGGGCCGGCATTCTCCCGTCCACACCCTGCTGGATGTCACCTCCATCGAGGAAATGAACACACTTGAGGTGAGAGGAGATGAACTCTTCGTCGGCGCGGCAGTACCGGTCAACCGGATCGTTCTGCACCCGCTGGTATGCACGCATGCCCAGGCGCTCACCGAAGCCTGCAATTTGATCGCCGGTCCGCAGGTTCGCAATGTTGCCACTCTCGGAGGGAACGTTGCCCATGCCCTCCCAGCCGCGGACGGGACGATTGCACTGCTCGCTTTGAACGCCCAGGCTGAGGTCGCCAGCTTCATCGGCACGCGCCGTGTTCCTTTGATGGAATTATTCGTCGGTCCCGGCAAATCCTCCCTCAAACATGGCGAGGAACTGCTGGTCGGTTTTTACCTGTCACTTTCCGGGCCGCATCAAGCCTCCTGCTTCAAACGGATCATGCGTCCGCAGGGCGTGGCGTTGCCGATTATCAACCTTGCCATCTGGCTCGAACGCGCGGACGATGTAATCAACCAGGTCCGTATTGCAGTGGGTCCCGGCGGACCCACTCCCTGGAGTGGAACAGAAGCAGAGAAAGCATTGATCGGCCAGTCCCTGAATGATGAAACCTTCCATGCTGCACTGGAGGCATTACTTGCCCAAGTAGGCTTCCGTACCAGCGCCCGCCGTGCCAGCGCAGACTACCGCAGGCACATTGTCGGTGGATTATTCAAAGACGTGTTTGACGCCGCGTGGCAGCGTGCAGAATAGGATTCATGGAATGTCTAACATAAATTTTTCCGTCAATGGCAAACAATATTCGCTGGAAGCGGTTGCAGGCGAAACTCTCTCAACCCTTCTCCGGCAGCGACTGCGTCTGACCGGCACAAAGATCGGCTGCGATGAAGCGGAATGCGGTGCGTGTACCGTCCTTGTGGATGGCGCGCCTGTCGTTTCCTGTATCTATCCAGCCGAGCGCGCGGTAGGGAAAGCGATCGTGACGATTGAAGGGCTCGCGGATGAATTTAACGCGAAGAGTGCAGCAAAAGAAGAAAGTGGGAAGAATCCTGGTAGGCTCGGCGCTCTTCACCCACTTCAAGAAGCCTTCATCGAACATGGCGCGGTGCAGTGTGGATTCTGCATCCCCGGGCAGATCATGACTGCCCACGCCTTG
>JAICQC010000328.1 GCA_025938055.1 Anaerolineales bacterium
CACCTGGGCAGAAACTCTTGAGCCTTTAAGATCACTGTTTTATACACTGGACTATCGCTCCTCGGAAAAGGTCCTGGTGGTTTCTCCGACTTCGCTTTTGCCTGCCCCCGGCTCGTTGTGGCAGGTCTGTGGAGAATGGGAGGCCGATCCTGCTCTGGATATTTACCATATTTTTTATGCGCGCAGCGAGGCTGTGCCATAAGCCTTGGACGTGAACCAACAATCCTATGAAGAGGAAATGAGCCAAGATGTCTCCCTACCTTGCCACCCTGCTCACGTTTATTATTGCCATAATATTCCTGCGCCTGATGGACTCCCTTGCTCATCGCGGGGTCATCGAGAGCAGATTGAGCCGCAAGCTCATCCATATCGGCACGGGACCGATCTTTGTGTTGTGCTGGTTAATGTTTACTGACGTGTACATTTCCCGCTGGCTGGCGGCGCTGGTTCCGCTTGTGATCACGGCGCAGTTCATGCTGGTCGGGACGGGCGTCATCAAGGATGAGGCAGCCGTCAAAGCCATGTCGCGCACCGGCGACCGCCGTGAGATTCTGCGCGGTCCCTTGTTTTATGGGCTTGTCTTCATCGCAGTGACGCTGCTTTACTGGAAGGATTCGCTGATCGGCATCCCGGCGCTGATGATGATGTGCGGCGGCGATGGCATCGCCGACATCGTCGGGCGGCGCGTCCGTTCGCCGAAACTGCCCTGGTCTCCTGAAAAGAGTGTTGCCGGGTCGTTAAGCGTCTTTCTGGGCGGGTGGCTGTTGACCATGCTTATCTTCGGCATCTATGTCTGGACGGGGGCATTCAGCGGACCGATGACACGCTTCCTGTTGCCTGTCACGCTGGTTGCGCTCGGGGCAATGCTCGTCGAGTCCCTGCCGTTCAAGGACGTGGATAATATCACACTGACCGTTGCGGCGGCGCTGATCGGTCATCTAGTGTTTTAAGAAAAACCTTGCGAAGGCTGCCTGTAGGGCGTACACCTTCGCAAGGTTTTTATGTGCCAGCTTTTTCTTCTTCCCCTTCCTCGATCTCCTCATCCCGTTTCAGGAACATTACCTTATACGCCTCGGCGTATTTCATTTCCTGGTCCTTGGCTTCCTCCTCTGCCCACTCGCGCATCCACTTTTCGACCTCTTTCGGATCGACCTGACTGATGTGCTGCTGCAGCGCCTTGATCTTGATCTCCAGGGTGTCGGCGATATCCACCCAGGTGTTGACCTTGTCCGTGCCGTGGATATAAAGCCGCTTGACGTCGTGCGGTTCATAGCCTTCTGTCAGCAGGTCCGCGAACATAAGCCGGCTGCCTGCCGATGGGAAGACCGCCTCGCACGCTGCCCGGGCGGCGGCGCGGTGATCGGGGTGGTTGAGATAGTCGTCGCCGTAGAACCAGGCTTCCGGGTTGCCCGCCAAAACGGTATCCGGCTTGAACTTGCGGATGAGGCGGGTAAGATCTTTGCGCAGAGCGATCGTCGGCTCCAGTTCCCCATCCGGGTAGCGCAGGAAGATCGTTTCCTTGATGCCGAGGATGGCGTTCGCCGCGAGTTGCTCCTTCTCACGCAGCTCGGCAAGCTCTTTCTTGTAGCTTCCATCTCTTGCCGGGTCGTTCGAGCCTGAGTCGCCGCTGGTGATGATGACTGAGATGGTCTCTGTGCCAGCCCGTGCCCATTTGGCGAGCGTCCCGCCGATGCTGAACTCCTGATCGTCAGGATGGGCGTAGATACTCATCGCCCGCTGGGGAATATATCCGTTGTTATTGCTCATAAAGTTGATTCTCTCCTCTACGTTTTATGTCATTGCGAGCCGCACAGCGGCGAAGCAATCTCCTCCTTACACGCGCTTCGATTGCGGAGCACTCAGCGCGAGTGGAAGTTATGTCTTTCTCCCGATGATCAGCATCTTGTTGCGGATCTTGAACAGCCGGAAGAAGGCTTTCACCACAGGGAAAAGTAATTTCACCAGGGTTTCTGAATGAAGCAGCTTTCTTAAATAAAAATCATACGGGAATGACAATTCATGGAACTTCTCCAGTTTGACAACTTCCAGACCACATGACGTGAAGAGTTCTTTCATCTCCTGGGTGGAGAAGATTTGTTTGTGTCCGAACAAATGAGAGGAGTACATCGCATTCAGGAAGGTCGGGAGCCTGCCGCCCGATAGGCGATAGGTGATCTCGCCGATCTGATGATAGAAGCTATCGCGGCTGGGCGTGTCGATCAGAAGCAAGCCGTCCTTTTTCAAGACCTTTACAGCAGATTGCAGCGTTCGAAGTGGATAATTGACATGTTCGATTACATCCCACAGGGTCACCGCGTCGAAGTGATTTGCATATCCCTTCTGCCAGAAGTCGCTTTCGATAGGCTGCTTGTGGACCTCGAGTCCATGTTTTGTCGCGGCATAGTGAGCACGGCTGTCGCTCAATTCGATGCCGGTCACTTGCGCGCTTTCCTGCTTGAGCAGGGACAGGAACAATCCGCCGCCGCAGCCGATGTCCAGTACCTGCGCGTCCTCGAGCGGGAGATGCTCCCTGAGGACCGCCACTTGGCGAGCAAATCGCTGCGCATTCGCCTGTAGCTGAGTCTCGATATAGGCTGACTCGTTATCCGTGAGCTGCGAGGCATCGATCTCCGGCGGGATCTCATGCACCGGGTCAAGATAATCTGTGAAGTGATAACCTCCCGCAGAGACGTAGACGTTCGCGTTCTTCAATTTGTAGCGAAGGCGGGCATGCGAGGCAGGTTGTTGTTTGAGCGCGTCGATGTTCTCTCTCTCCATGGGAAAGATTTTACTCGAAAGCAAAACATCCGAAACATGGGCGAATGATGGCTTCGGACTCTAGGGACCAAATGCGGAATCAGATGCACCCGCTTCAACATCCGTCAGGTCGAGACCAATGTTGATGGCGGTGATGTAGCCGTTCGTATCGTCGCCCTCCAGGTTAAGCAGCAACTGCTCTCCTCCGCGGGTAAAGATAGTATCCGAAGTGTTGCGCGTGTTACGTAGACCTTTGCTGGCGTACGGCGTGCGGGCATGGACGTGATCGGTCAATGTGTCGTCAAAGAAAAATTGCGAAGTGAACTGGTACTCCGCGCCGTCCACCGCCTTTGTGCGAATCGTAAAGTGGATATGCACCGTTCTGCCGGAATACCAGCCCGGGTAAATCGTCAGGAACTGGACGCCGCCGGTTGCATCAGTCAGCAGGTAGCCGCGCAGGAATTGCTGTCCGGTGGTGTCGAAGGAACGGTCCGCGACGCCGGAGTAAACACCCAGCGCGTCACAATGCCACACATCCACCTGCGCGCCTTCGAGGGGAGTGCAACTGTTGCTGGCGACATCAAAGACGTTGATCTGCATGGTGAGCGGTATGCCCTCGCTGACGGTTCCCTCCAGCGGGTCGGAACGGATGTCTGAGCGATGGAGCTGGTCATCCACGAAGTAGGGACCCAGCGTCATTTCCGGGCGGACAACGCAGTCGAGCGCTGTGCTTGCGGTAGGCAGCATCTGTGTGGGTGACAGTTCTGTCGAACCTGCCGTTGGGATGAGAGTGCTGGTCCCATCCGGGGAAGTACATGCCGCGAGGAATGCGGCACTCCCCACACCCAGCAGTTTGAGTGCAGCTCTGCGGCTTAAGATTCGACCAACAGGCTTATCATCATTTTCCATCGCCATCTCCTTGTCTCGAAATATTCCATCTAGAATACTTCTTGGATATTAGGAGGCGATGAATGGATCATGTGAATCGTATCCAGAGGTCAGGCGGGCTGATTTCTTGAACGTATCACCGAATGGATGGTCATCCCCAGGAACAGCAGGATGGCAAGTTCATTGAGAAAGCCACCCCAGCGGCGAACATCCAGCTGCATCGTCAGATCGCCAAGCAGGCGGAGGAAGAGCGAGAGATGCAGAAGGGTAAGGTGTGTATAGAAGGCGGGATGATACCTGATGGGCACGCCAAGTATGGCAGGGAAGATGATGGGCGCGTGCCCGAAGATCATCGAGATGACAAAGCCAACGAAAACCGCATGCAGCCCCGCGTCGTAATAGGGACCAGCGTAGAGGGCGCCGAGGGAAAGCTGCAGCACACCGCCGATGCCAAGCCAGATGAATCCGCTGAACAGGCAAAAGGCGATATAACGAGTCAGTGGGTTCGTGTGACGGATGTTGCGAGTGGCGAGGTCGTTCCTTAGGAACCACAACGAGAGCATCAACAGGGAAAGACCGTTCAGGCGCGTCCCCCAGGTTAGGTCGAAGAGGCTGAGAATCGCCCCTGTCGATAGCGCCGCCGCCATCAGGCCAAAGAAACGCAGCTGCCGAGAGGAAGGACGCAGGACGCGGTTGAGTTCCAGCCGTTCGCCTCCGATGGTCAGTACCAGGAAGGCGATCCACAGATTGACGATCTGAAAGATGGGTAGCCCGAGCACCCACAGGAAGTTGCCGGCTACCCATGCCAGTACACCCGCGAACATTGTGATCGTGTGCAGATGTGGCTCGCGGCGTATCATCACACCCAGGATGAGCAGTGCCCCGAAGCTGGCAAGGGTCAACAGGATACCGCCAATGCGCGGCACAAAGAGCAGGGTGACCCAGCCCAGACCTGCCGTGGCTGGCACAACGAACATCCACTTCTGGCGGATGGCGACCGCGCGCTCGAGCGGAATGAGCACACCGAGAAAACCGGAGACCATTAACGGTCCGTGTGCAATGGAAAGGTTGGGGAAGGATGGCAGCTGCCAGCCCATGCGCACCAGCCCCGCCCATAAGGCAAAGAGCAGCGCAAGGATGGCAAGACCGACGAAGGGGATGAAGCGTGTTTGCATTCTCACAGATTTCTGTTCGCAATACGCTCTCGTTATAGAACCTTGAAACTGGACAGGGACCGCTCCTGGAGTGCTCGGGAGCGTGCGTCCCATTCTGCAGAGGCTGGGCCCCCTTCGGTTATATCGGAGAGCCGATATCCCGCGGCATCGAGTGCCTCCGAGTAAATAATCATCAGCTCATTCCGCCGGTGGGCATCGAGCCAGACCATGCGGTGGAAGATGACCTCCCCGGGCAGCAGGTAGCCCTTGTCCCTGAAAAAGTCCACGACGTGTGCGGAGTCGGAACCGGGGCGAGCGGCATAGTCCTGCTCGATGTTCATCGAAGCGGTGTCGTGCAGGAAGGTAAACCCGTTGAGGTTGAGAGTATCCATGCCCGAATAGTCATAGGTATGGTTGTTGCTCTCCAGATAGCCTTCGAACTGGAACCACAAGTGCCGCAGAATGCGTCTCGCCTCGTCGGCGACGACGAAATGGTGCTGTTCCACGCGGGCAACATCATAGAGAATAAAGCTTGTGCTGCCAGCGTATCTGAATTGCGGGTCGATCTGGATTGCAATGAGGGGCAGTTTGTCGGAGCGAAGGATGG
>JAICQC010000030.1 GCA_025938055.1 Anaerolineales bacterium
CTCCGCCACCTGCTCGGGCGTGAATGTTTTGAGCATCACGGCGCGTTCGATCTCTTCGCCCATATTGCCGCGCAGGTCCCACGCCATTGCCTTGCCCCAGGTGAGGCTGTTGATCGGAGTCCATGGCTCGATCTTGTAATCGGGGCTGAGCAGACCGAGGATGGCATATTCCAGGCTGAGGGCGGTCGTATCGTGATCTGTTAAATAGGCGTTGACACCCGCCGTGTAGGAATCGATGATAGCTTTCGATTCGGCGTCTAATCCGGCATATTCCTGTTCGGCAGTGATCTTCCAGCCTAGCGTGCGCAGGAAGGTGTCGGTTTCCACCTGCCCCGCGCCAAACATCTCTGAGAGCGTACCCGAGCCGATGTGCCGCCAGGTATCCATTTGCCAGAAGCGGTCCTGGGCATGGACATAGCCCTGCGCGAAGAACAGGTCGTGGGAGGTGGTCGCGTAAATGTGCGGGATTCCCATCTCATCTCGGTAAATATCCACGGGCGCATTCAAGCCCTCGAGCTGGATCTCACCGTCGGTCTGCGGGAAGGATTTCGGCGCGACAGTGTTCGGCAGGTAGCTTCTGAAATAATATGCCCCCACGGCTGTGAGAATCAACCCGAGCACGACAACTACGATTAATCCACGCTTGAGAAAAACACCAACTCTTTTCATCGCTCGCTCCTCCGGCTTGGTTTATGTAGATCGGGCTTGCAGCCCGCCTTGCTCGTCCGGCTGCAAGCCGAACCTACTCGCATAACATCTGGATAAACACAAAACGATAAACAAAGAGACGCTCATAGCTGAACGTCTCTCTTGGGAGATTACTCGTTTAGAGTAGAGAACAACAACGTATCATTGTCCACCCAGCGCGTTGAAAGGAGATCTCAATGATTTCTTCAGGGCTTCGCCAAGCTGGCTTGTTTTGAGAAGACATTTCCTATGTTTGTTCAGCAATAAATCATATGACAGGGTTACCTTGCAAATTGCCATCTTTACATGGCCAGTCACTCTCTGCAAGCGGCTTGAGATCGGTTTTCACAATCCATAACTCTTTCTCAAGAGTAAATAAAAGTTTACCCTGGTTAGTCAATAACATCCGGCTCATAAGGGCTCTTTCAGGTACGCTGGGATCAGTATAAAGCACATATTTTTCTAAATTTTTATCAATCAAGATGAGTTCACCATTTCGCCAAAACGCTGCCGTACCTTCTTTATCGATGGCAGGATAAGTTGTATAGTAGCCAGGCAGGTGCGGACCTTTCTGAACACTGCCATCTTCTCGAAGAATACTAAAATACATGTTTGATGGAAGACTATTCTCCATTTCAGCCAAACGGAACTCTCCATCTTCACTTAATAGGTAATCTCCGTGGCTATGCCAGTGGGTTAGGATCGTTCCAGCTTTATCGTAGAGATAGGTGTCAAATGCTCCATACCCTTGCGCCCCGATAAGAAAACGCCCGTTCCCCGCAATTGCATTTGTAGAAATTGGCAGAGGCTCGGTCGTCCACAAAAGTTTACCATCTGTGGCGTCAAGACAATAAGCCCTGCCAATGCCGCTGTGCGGCTGTTCAGCAAAACTGGCGAGTAAGTAATTTCCTGAAAGTAAAAGTGGTTGTGGAACTATAGCAACCCAGTTCTCTGGCATCCGGGGTTTCACAGGTTGGTGTTTCCATTCGGTATGAACACCAATCTCTCTCGCCCCCTCATTTGCAATTTGATTCAAAACAATTGCGGTAGACCATAAGAGATGACCATCAGAATCAAGTTTTACGACCCGCGGATCCCCACTCATATCTAGACGGTATTGCAAACTGCATATAAAACCTTCTTTTGAAATTAGAAAACTTCCGAATTCTTCATTTTCATGACAGGGTAACTTAACGATTTTCAGTATGCGTCCATCTGGACTGACCTGATGAAGTTGCTTGTGGATACCAAACCACGCTGTGCCGTCATCGGCAAGCCGAAGTTCATGTCGTGATAAGGGAAAACGTAATGTCCAAATTGTCAGTCCTTCAAGATTTGTACATATTAAATTGGCTTGTTTCTGATCATCAAAGGCAACAGCATAGATGCGATCTGCCGTATTCATTCCTATGCTGGAAGCCCTTCCTGGGAGTTGAACTCTAAGCGGTTCTTGGATCATCATCGTTTTATAGCAAAACTACTTGATATTTCCCAGCAGGCGCGGGTACCAGTACCATAACAAATCTGCGGTGGGCTTACCGTGGATGGATGCAGACTTGTCCTGCAGCGCCACGGGCGCGAAGTACCCGCGGCTGACCAGTCCATTGATCCATGTGCGCCCATTGACGGCGTTGAAGATCGCGTCGTAGATATCCACTTGCTGCTGGAGGTCGAGGTTCACAGTGCCCACGTCCGGATTCGGGCGGCTGAGGGCGCCCCGAGGCAGGCATCCTCCACTGCCGTCGGGGATGCAGCCCGTCGCGGAGTACGTGGAGGATGGATAGGAAAGCCCTATGATGAGAGGTTTGTTCGTCTGCACCTGGATCGTTGAGACGTTTTCATCGAGCAGGCGTCCTGCTTCCGCGAGCAGGTCAGCTTTATTGGGGTTGGGCTGCTCGCTCAATTGCGCGAACCATAACAGGTAAACAATGTCAGCATCTGCCAGGATGTTTATGGGCACAGCGATCGACCCGCCGGAGTAAGGCAGCGCAAAGATCACGGTTCCGCGGAAGTGCTGGCGGACTTCCGCGATCACCTCGTTCCAGCGCGCTTCCGCGTCCGCCGGGACGCCGCTCGGGGTGCCGTCGGGAAGCGTCCCACCGGGAAGAGCTGGGGTGATCCAATCATCGCCGCCGATGACCAGCGCCTGCGCGCCGGTCAGACTCGCCAGGTCGGCGTAATGGACGACGAAGGCACGATAGTGAGCGAACCAGGTATTCCACCAGTTGACATCGCGCGGCGCGTTCCTCCAGAAATCGTCTGCAGCGGTCGCAAAGCGCGGTTGAGGGAATAGAGCCACATTTAGATTGATGGCGCGCGCCTGCGTAACGGATGTGACCGTATCGGACCAGAAGGCGTCCCTGCCCGGCTGCTCCGAGAAAACTAAGGGGTTGTTGCGTGAATATGTCCACGAAGGCGTAAGCACAACCCAGTTGGAGCCAAGCGCCTGAATGTTCTGCAATGCGTAGGGAATGAAGGTCGGTGTATTCGTCTCATAATAGGATTGCAGTTCGATCCCGGCGAAGAAGCCCGTGCCGCGCGAGGGGATATCCGTCGCTACGAGAGATGGACTACCGGTGTTCTGGGGCCATGTCCATTCCTGGACGGTGTCGATGATATCCTGTGGAGCAATGCTGGGCGTAACGACGTGCCCGCGCGAGGCAGGTCCAGTGGTTTGGGCGTCACCCGCAGAGTCACACTGCGCGTTGCGGCAATATCGATAACCGAAGGAACCCACAATATTGAGCGGACCATAGAGTTTGTACGCCCATCAATTCGTTCCGATGGGCCACATCGGGATAGGCGGCGTCCAGCCATAGGGGTTGAACTGGATGTAAATAATGTCGCCGGTGGGGGTGTTGGGCGGCACCATCACCTCGAACAGGATCGGGGAGTTGGGTCCGGTCTGCCAGGACTGGACGACATCCTCCACGACCATGTTTTGGTTTGGGACGATGAGATGCCGCGTCACGTACTGACCTGTGGACGAGAATTCCGAGTTCCAGAAGCCGTCGCCCAGCGTGTATTTGTATTCGATGTCCGCGCCGGCGGGCAGGAATAGGGAGACCGAATACCTCCCATCGGGCAGCGGCGAGAGGATAGGCATACGGTCTGCAACCGTGCTCAAGCCGCCGCTCAGGTCTGAAAATGTGTTGCCAAGCTGGAGCAGATTTCCCGCCAGTCGCAGCGGCACGCCGGGCTGCGTTCCGGCTGGAACTGAAACTGTGAAAATGATATTCACCAGCTGGGCGGGCCTTAAGCTCATGTTTACCTGTGTGCTTTGGTTTTCAGCCACCGCAGCGCCCTGCTGAAAGGTCTGGAAGGTTCCGTCCAGGGCGTATGCCACAAAGTTGTGAGTCCCGCCGCGCAAACCGAGCAACTCAAAGCGCCCGGCTGAGTCGGTCAGCGTTTGAACGCCGCCGGCTGTGACCAGAATATCGGGAATGGGAGTCCCACTGTCGGCATGGACGATCGTCCCGAAGATCGTACCTGAGAGGGTGCCGACGGGCTTATCTGCCCAGCTGTTAAGTGTATCCACAGCCTGCGTGGGTCCGTTGACATGCAGCATGCGATAGCGGATGGCGGCATCTGAATTGGTATCTTCATTGATCCGGGTTGCGCCGCGCCGTACATATCGGTATTTGAGCAATGCCTTGTCCGGGATGGCAAGCTTGGCGGTATAGGTGATCGGGTCGACAGCTGTCATCTGATAATCGACGGCGTTCAGCGCCAGTCCGGTCACCTCATCCAAAATGCTCAGAACCAGGATCTCGTTCGCGGGCAGGGGTTCGGGCAGGCGCACTGTGAACGTGACCTCGGCGCGCGGCAGAGGCGTCGCCGTGGGACCCGTGGGTGGGTTCGGCTGGGCAGGACCCAATGTGGGGAAGGCGGGCCATTCAATGAGCGAGATCGCGCACGCCTGGCTGCCCAATGCAAGGATGAGGATGGTTAATAGGATACGACGCGACAATATGGAACGTGATTTCATGGTCTCTCCTCAGTGCTTCTCATGACGATGTCCGCTCAGTTCCAGTCTGAGCCCGCTCCCCTTAAACGGACGTTTCCGTTTCTGGCATGTTTCTTCTTCGCCCGGCGTAGGCGATGTAACTCAAACCAATGCTCACAAAGTATAACAAGGACATTGGCAGCATGACCAGCCCCATGTTGACAGGATCAATAGTAGGGGTGATCGCGGCCGCCATGACCGCGATGATGATAATTGCCAGCCTCCATTGCTGCGCCAGAACGCGTGGCTTGACCAGCCCTATGGACGTCAGGATGTAGATCACCAGGGGGAACTCGAAGAATAACCCGATCCAGATCATCAGTCCGGTCACAAAGCCGAAGTAATCGCGCGCCGTCCAGAATTGTTCGATCTCGGTAAAGCCTCCCAGAAAGGGCAGTGCGGCTGGCAGGAGGATATAGAAGGTGAAGGCGATGCCGGTCAGGAATAATATTGCGGCAAGGGGGATGCCGATCAAGCCATATTTGCGCTCGCGTGCCCGCAGCCCGGGCGCGGCAAACAGCCAGATCTCAAAGGCGATGTAGGGTAGCATGATGGCAATACCGCTGGTGAGCGCCACGCGCATAAAGACGCCGACTTCCTCAGTCACTTCGATGGCTTGCAGGCTTTCCAGCCCACCCACCGGGATGGCTAAATAGCTCATCAACGGGACGGTGAAGTAAAAGGAAATGCCGACGCCCACCGCCAGTGCGATCACGATCCGTAACAGGTGAGCACGCAGAGCACCGATATGTTCCCACATGCTGGCGCGCGTCTCTGCCTCGGTGGCGAGGCTTGAAAAGGTATCGATGAGCGGGCGGTCTTCCGGCAGTTCCTCGTTGAGGAATCGACCCATACTCCGCAGGAGGCGAAACGGGTACGCAATGATATTGAAGAGCAGAACAAATGGAAACGTGATTACCCGCCAAAGTGCGTTGAGGAATCTGATCATTTTGAGTCGTTAGGCGTTTCGGGGGTGTCTGTGCCTGGGGAGGGTGGTTCTCCTGCCGCCGGATACTCTCGCTTGGGCGGCGGTGTGGTCAGGGGGGCAGCAGCCGGATTTTTACCGGCAGGTGCTGCCGGGTCGATTCGAGGATCGATGGCGTTGCGCAGGTCCCGCTCCACCTCAGCGATTTCCGTATTGGCATCACGCATGAGGTTACGCGGCAGATTGCGAAGCTCGGCAGAGGTGCGCTGAAAGACTTTCCAGCCATCGGAGCGGATCAACTGATTGAGCCAGCGACCGATCGTCCTGCCTGCCTTTTGCATGTCCTTGGGACCCAGGACGATGAGGGCAATGATGATGATAAAAATAAGTTCGGGAGCGCCGATGCCGAGGATTTCCATACCTAGCCTGTGGATACGTATCCTATGGATACTGCCTTATGACTTTTTAATCGCCTGCTCAATCTCATGCTGGTGATCTGCCAGCGCGCCGAGCACACCGTTAATAAAACGCGGCGCCGAGTCGGAACCGTATTGCTTCGCCAGTTCCACGGCTTCATTGATGGCAACCTTGATCGGCGTGTCGTGATCGACCGCGAATTCCCAGAGCGCCATACGCAGGATGTTGCGGTCGATCGCCGCGATCTGATCGAGCGGCCATTCCGGCGCGTACTTTGCAATAACCTGGTCGAGGTTGGCTGTCAATGGTAGAACCCCAAAGATGATCCGCCGCGCAAAATCAGAAAGCTCATCAGAGAGGGGGGTATCCTCCAGACGTAGTTTGTAGATGTCGGCAGGAGGGTGGTGGGCAATGTCAACTTCGTACAGGACTTGCAGGGCCAGAGAACGTGCCCTGGTTCGGGGTTTCATGCAGGCTTTGCCTCAGTATCCTCGTCGATGTCGATATCTTCGATGTGGATCTCGATCCCGCCGATGTCCATGCCAACCATTTCCTGAAGGGCACGCGCCACCTGATGCTGGACGTTACGGCTCACTTCGCGGATGTTGACGTGCTGCTTGAGGATGAGATACAGGTTTGCGGTTACCATGTTGTCCTGAACTTCGATGCGCACCCCGTCCCCGATCCCGCGCTTGAACAGACGATTGACCCCACCGGGCACCTGCGCCATACGGCTGACCCCCGGCACGCTCAACGCGGACAGCCGCGTGATGGTAATGAGCACATCCGGTGAGACCGTTGTTTTCCCTTGTGAATAGGTTTCTGTCATCTTTTCTCCAGACACGGTGGTTGAGTAATCCCGAGCGGAGCGAGGAATGTACACCTGCACTGGCGTGCGGTGCCAGTGTCGAGACCACATCTTTGCAGTTTACATTCTAGTCTCGATACGCCGACGGACACGTCTACTCGACCAGCGAGTATTTACATCATCGCCATGCCGCCGTCCACACCCAGAACCTGACCAGTGATGAACGCGGCTTGATCTGAGGCGAGAAACGCGACGGCGTAGGCAACTTCCTGGGGTGTCCCTTTGCGCGCCAGCGGAACCATTTTTAGCGCAGCTTCGAGCGTTTCGGGCTTCATCAGCTCGAGGATTTCGGTGTCGATGAACCCGGGCGCCACCGCATTGACCGTGACATTGCGAGCCGCCACCTCACGCGCCAGCGCCTTCGTGAACGCGATCTGCCCGCCTTTCGAGGCAGAGTAATTCGTCTGCCCGGGGTTGCCCATCTGCCCGGCAACCGAAGAGATATTAATGATGCGACCATAGCGTTTACGCATCATGTGTTTGATGGCGACCTTCGAACAGTTGAACGTGGATTTGAGGTTCGTGGTGATGACCGCATCCCAGTCCGTCTCGGACATCATCATGATGACCATGTCTCTGGTGATTCCAGCATTATTGACGAGAATGCTCAGGTCGCCAAACGTCTCGATGGCGAATTTCACCAGCGCATCCGCCTGTTTGAAATCGGACACATCGGCTTGAAAAGCGGCTGCCTTCCCACCTGCTTCCTGGATCTGCTTGACGACTTCATCGGCGGCTTCGGAGGATTTGTTGTAGTTCACAACAACTGCCGCGCCGCGTCCCCCGAGTTCGAGAGCGACTGCCCGCCCGATGCCGCGCGAGCCGCCGGTGACTAAAGCGACCCTGTTTTCAAGTGATAATGTCTCTGCCATGTTCCATTCTCCTCGCCGCGATTATACATCATGTGCTATGCGCTAATCTTCGCGAAGCTTAGCGGAAATTAGCAGATTTTAACCCAAAGGCGAGCGCGGCACCTCCTCCCAGCGCGATGACCGCCGCCCACAAAAACGCGTCCTGCCAGAAGCGGATCGGGAACAGTCGGATCAGTGTATCCGAGTACAGGAATAGCCACGAATCTCCTTCGAAGAACAGGCTGTGGAACCCCGCAAAAAAGCTGAAGAAAATGTCTGGATTGATTGCTATACCAACAACGACAATCAATGCAACGGTGACCGCCAGCCCGATCATCAGCCAGCCGCCGCGCATCAGACCGAAACGATACTCAGTCCACCACCCGCCAAACCAAGCCCAAATTCCGAGCAGGAGCAGGATTGCCAAAGACACATACCAGACTCGCAGTGCGCCCTGCGTGACGAGCTTGACGTCGTCCATGTGCCTCAGCTCGCGTTCGTTGTAGAGCGGCGTGCCATCCTCGAACATCAAATCGCCGAGATAGGAAATATCCTCGTTGTTTACCAGATAATCCAACGCATAAGGCGCCCACTTCAAACGGTCTTCCTTCGTGAAGCCAAATTCATCCGGCGGAAAATAAGGCATGTTGTATTCGATTTGCAGGAAGAGGGGAGAGAGCAGGACGCGTAGACCGAGACCGATCAGTGCAATGGGGACAAGAATCGCAACCAGTGAGGAGAGGATTGTAAGTTTCATGGTTATTGCAAATACTGCGTCCCGCCCTCAAGGATAAACCGTATTACCATGTCATTCACGATCCACTCGATGGGCGCGTGGTCGTCGGTGAAGACAGCGGTCGTTTCGTAGCCTGTTTTTAGATTTGCAAATGTCGTCTGCATTGTGTTGATCAGCAGCGGATGAACAGTCGGGTTTTCCGAGAGCGCAACAAGATTTGTCGCAAAATTTTCAGGCATCGTCTTTTGTTTCGTGGCGAAGATCATCGTGTTGAGTGAGCCGGGGATATCGACGGTGTAAATAGAGGGAAAGATCGTTCCCATCGTCGTAGCGAGCCCATTGATCAGCCGCCGGTCACCGGGGACGCTGGCGCTGTTGAGGGTCAGCACGCCGTCCTCGGTCAGGTGGGAGGCGGCGATCTGGAAAAATTCCTGGGTGGTCATGTGCGGCGGGATATACGGCGGGCGATAGGCATCCACGGCGATGATGTCATATTTGTGCGGACTCTGTTCGAGGTTCAGCCGTCCGTCGCCAATTTCGATATTCAGGTTCGGCATGGTCATGCCGAAATACTGCTGTCCTACCTCCACAATCTCCGGGTCGATCTCGAAGCCGTCGATGGGGATATCTCCGTAGACTGCTGTCATCTGGCGCGCGGTAGTGCCCGCGGCGAGTCCCACAATCGCGACGCGCTGTACATCCGAGGGTTTGCGATTTGCATAAAAATATGGGCTGGCCAGGAACTGGTCCCACGGACCGTTGTATTGCAGGATGTCCGGGTGGTAAATCGAGTGAACGCCCTGTCCTTCGTTGAGCCTGAGGATCGTGAAGCCGTTCTGCTCCGCCACCTGAATGTAGTTGTATGCCGACTCCGTTTCGTAGATCTGCCCGCTGCTGGTCTTGAGCGCCTGCCCGCTGGAAAGCACAGCGACGATCGCGATTACTGCGGGCATCCACAGATGCCTGAGCAGGTCGCGGCGGCTGGCGAATTTTCCAAGTCCAGCGAGGGCAACAAACAATAGGAGCAGGCTAAACACGAGAAAAGTGTTCTTTGTCCCAATGGCAGGGATGGTAACCAGCGTTGGCAAAAACGTTCCGATGAATGATCCCAGTGTGGAGATGGCATAAATCTCCCCTGAGGTCTGCCCGGCGTGCGATGTATCGTTCACGCTCAGGCGGATCGCAAAGGGAGAGATCGTGCCGAGCAGGGTGATCGGCACGATGAAGAGCACAAGCACTGCAATAAACGAAGCGCCTAAGATGCCAACCTGCAATGTTTCGAAGGCGGTCGCCGCGGCTCTGAGGACTGGTCCCGCGATATACGGCACGAGCCCCAGCGTGAACGCGCCCCACGCCAGTACACGGTACATCGCGCCCGGAGTCGGGTTGGCGTCTGCCCACCTGCCGCCGAGAAAATAGCCAAAGGTGAGATAGATGAGGATCAGCCCGATGATACTTGCCCAGACGATATTGCTTGTGCCGAACACGTTGCCAATCAGGCGTCCGGCAGCTAGCTCCGCGGCAAGGGTGGTCATGCCTGAGACGAAAACGGTGAAGAGTAGGTAACGACGCATTTGTTTTCCTGGAATAAGAATGGGAGGATTATACCGTTTGACCCGTCATTGCGAGCGGCAGTGCGCGAAGCGTTCTGCTCGAAGCAATATCCCAGTCGAAGGCAATAGCTTGTATTGCCCGCGCTTCGTCTGCGATCTCGCCGATTTGCGCCCGACACTCCGCTCAGCGCGAAGTCAATAGTATGGTAAAATCCCAGCCGTTGTTCCTTCCGTCCCGCCCCGCGCGGGACGGATTTGTGCCAGCGGCACGAGAGAGTATTGGCAATCATGATCGAACCTGAAGAGACCAGCGAACCACAAGTCGCGAACATGTCGCGAGCCAGTGCTGAGGCTGTGAAAGCCGATCTGGTGCGTATGCACCAGTCTGCTGCAGAATCAGTCAAGGCGGACGAAGTAGGATTGCAGCAAAGCGCGGCGGTCGCTGTGAAGGCAGGTGCTGTCAGTGCCCACCAGTCTACGCTGGTAGCAGTCGAAGCCGAGGAAGTGCTCTCCCAGCGGAGCACGATCGTAAACGTCCAGGCGGAAAAAGCGTCCGTCAACGGGTACACGGGTGTGGTCCTCGCCAGAAACGCCGAGGTCCATTACGGGATCACGGGTCTGGTCGTCGGGCAGGATGTCCACCTGGAGGGAGCGCGGACGATCTTGCTGATGGGACGGAACGTCAGCGGGAACGTCTCCACCGTGCTGAATGCTCGAACCGCCCTGATCGCGGGTCTCACGAGCGGTCTGTTTGCGGGCTTGATCCTGCTGCTCGGACGAATGTTGTTCGGGCGAAAGTAACTTAAATGTAGTAGCGACTTAGTGTAGCACCCTTTAGGGTCAGTCGCTTAATTACAGAAATTCTATTCAAAGAGCGAAGGTAACCCCGGCAGCACGCCAGGGTGAGAGGCGCTCGAGGAGTTAAGATGGAGAAAGTAGTACTAAAGGCTGAAAAACGTGACGTCATCGGCAAACAGGTGAAAGCCATGCGCCGTGAAGGCAAGCTGCCCGCCGTGGTCTATGGGCGTCACACTGAGCCGATGAATATTTCGCTGGACTCGCATACCGCTTCCCTGGTCCTGGGAAGGCTCTCGTCTTCCAGCCTGGTGACGATCGAGCTGGATGGCAAGCAATACCCCACGATTGTCCGTGAGAAGCAGCGCGATTACATTAAGAACCGCCTGCTGCACGTGGATTTCCTGGCTGTCTCCCTAAACGAGACTCTGCGCGCCACAGTAGCGATAAACTTCATAGGACTCTCGATCGCGGTGAAAGACTACAATGCCGTGCTGGTGAAGAACCTCGAATCGCTGGATGTGGAGAGTCTGCCTGGCGACCTGCCGGAACGCATCGACGTGGATATTAGCGCTCTTGCCCGCCCCGGTGATGGTCTGCGTGTGCGAGACGTGCAGGTGTCTGATAAGGTTCAGGTGCTCAATGACCCTGAGACCATGGTGGTTGTGGCAGCCTTCGCCAAGGTGGAAGAGGAAGGCGCTGCGGTTCCCGGTGCAGAGGGTGTTGTGCCCGCCGAGGGTGAACCCGAACTTGCTGTGGAACGTGGCAAGAAGGAAGACGAAGAGGAAGAGTAAATCTCTCTCGAATAGTAAACTCCCCGACCGTTGGCCGGGGAGTTTTTGTTTCGGTCATAAGCCAATCACACGTAGAAAATCAACGGTCATCCTTGCGGTTGCGCCCCAGAGCAGCTCGCCATCGTAGGGATGATAGGCGATGAGCGAACGGTTCGTGCCGGGGATCTCGAACTGCCAGCGGTTCGACGAGTTTGCCAGCCACCCCAGGGGAATTGTAAAGATGCGCGCCACCTCATGCGCGCCGACGCGGAAGACCGCGGGCCAGCGCACGACTCCAACGACCGGCGTGACACGGAAATAGGTGACCGTGATCAGGTTCGACAATCTACCCAGGACGCGCACCTCCGAAGGAAGGACACCGATCTCCTCCTCGGCTTCGCGCAGGGCAGTTTGTTCGGGCATCGTTTCGCCTTCATCACATCCGCCGCCAGGGAAGGATACCTGTCCCTTGTGCGATTCGACGGTATCTGTGCGGCGAGTGAAGAGCAGGTGCCATTCCTCGTCATACCATACCAGCGGAACCAGCACCGCCGCGCACTTGAGATGGGTTTCCTCGTTCAACGCGATCTCCGAGAAACCGTCTGAGGAGGGATCGCGCTCGAGCGCATTTCGCAGGCATTGTGAGATATCTTCTTCAGAAAGTATGATGGGCATAATTGCATTTATGAAATAACAGTCATTTTGTTATCTGATCGGACTGCCGCAATAGGCACATTCGGCAGTGGAGTCATCGAGCCATTCCACCTCATCCGGGCGGACTGTCGCGCCGCAGGCAGGACAATGAGTCGGGAGCATCGGTCGTTTGGATGGTTCTTCCACTGCAGGCGCCGAGGGCAATACGGTGTCTAGCCATGCTTCGATTTCAGAGGCTTCCTGTTGCAGACCGCGTTCGTGGAGTTCTGAGATCACGCGCCTGCCTGCCTGGTGCAAACGAGGGAGTTGTCCGCGCTGGGCGAGGAGCTCAAGCCCGCGTTTGATGGACGGTATTCCCAGGGATGTTTGCTCCGCAAGGATACGGGCGCGTCCGGCTTGCAGGTAAAACATCGGCGCGCGTGGTCCGCCGCGCGCACCAGCTGTTTCGGCGATCCGCTCGAAGAGCTCCCCCGCGCGTCCATATTGACCTTTGTCGAAGGCGAAGATCGCCTCCTGTAAAATGGGCGGGACTTCCTGAGCGAGCGTCTTGCGGATGTGGCGGCGGAAGATGCGGCGCATTAGTCCTTTTCCTCAACTGGTTCTGTGCCTACTTCCTCCGATAATGCTTTGCCGCGCGGGTCCTCGCTTGGCTCGATCCGTCTGGCGAAGACCAGAAAACCGGTGTGCGCGACCATCCTATCTGTGGGGCGGATGCGCGCAGGTTCGGGTTTGTAGTAACGCAGCAAAAGTTCACATACTTCCACAAAGGCAAATTTATTCTGGCGCAAAGCCAGCAGCGTTTTTTCCACCTGGTTGAAGGTGGGGATCAGGCAGCACAGGTATCCACCCGGCTTGAGGGCGGCGCGCACCTGTCCGGTGTAGTCATACGGGTTGGGCACATCCAGGAAGAAGGCATCTACGTCGGTCTCGTCGAAGCCCTGAGCGATGTCGCGCAGTTTGAAGTCGACGCGCGAGTCGAGCGCAAAGCGAGTCAGGTTCTTGCGCGCCAGGTTCTGCACATCCGGCTTGACCTCGTATGAGATGACGCGTCCCTGTGGTCCAACTGAAAACGCCAGCGCGGTGGTCATCGAGCCGGAGCCGGTGCCGGCTTCCATCACGGTCTGCCCGGGTCCTACGCCCATGGTGATGAGAATGAAACCAATGTCCTTCGGGTAGAGGATCTGTGTGGTGCGCGGCAGCTCATTGATGAGATCTGCGAGCGAAGGCTGCAGCAAAAAGAACGGCGCGCCGATGTGACTGAATACCTGCGTCCCCCAGGGCTTGCCGATCAGGTCGTCATGCTGCAGGATGCCGCGGTGCGTTTCGAACTTTGCGCCCGCCTGAAGTGCGAGAATAAAATGCTTGTGCCGCAAGCCGACAAGCTGGGCTAGATCGCCGTCCTGTGCAACTGCGGAAGAATGGGTAATGAGCATGAGGGTATCTTACCATGAGAGTTTCGGCTCATTCGGTCTGTTTTGCGTCCTGAACATCAGGAACGGATTCTGGCTGTGACAACCTGTTTCTCATTCTGCGATTCAAGACCAGCAACATCATGAAAAATCCAGCCGCCAGGATGCTCATTGTCGTCACGGCAATTGGCTGAACCGTCCCCAATCTGCCCGGCAGGTTGCCCATCTCTGCCAGGGTCGAAAAGGTGAACAGCATGGCAAATGCGTTCCAGAGTCCATGAAGGAGGGTGGCGAGGAAATACGTCCCGAGGAGACGCAGATAGCGCCGTTCGCGCCAGGCTGCCACAATGGCTGCGCCCATCAGCGCGGAGGTCGTAATGTGTAATAGTCCCGTGCCGATCCGTGAGAACAAAAGGCTTGCCCATTCGGGTGCCTGCGCGCTGATGCCTACCGTCTCGATCAAGGCATAGCCCGCGCCGCTCAGTGCGCCGAGCGTAAAGCCCTGGGCGGTTAAGCCCAGTTTCCCGGCAAACAGCCAGACGCCCAGCGGCTTCAAAACCTCCTCGATGGCGGGCACAAGGACTGCCATGTAGAGCAGCACGGTGACGATCACGCCGGGCTGAGTCAGGATGGGCGCGAGCAGCTCGAGCGCGGCTTCCGGTTCTGTGCCCAGGATTTGCATTTGTTCCGAAAGTCCCTGGAGTTCAGCAGCCAGTTCCGGTTGGGAGGCTATATAGGCAATAATTCCAACAAAGAAAATGATCGCGACGAACGCCTCCAGGGCAATCAGGAGGATGGGAGCAAGCGTCATGCTGAGTCCCAGGACGCTCCAGTTCTGCCAGCGCGTGCCAAGAGGAAGTCTCTGCGCGCCGAGCGCCAGAATCACCCCCAAGGGAAGCACAATGGCGGGGATCGTAAGGATCGGAAGAAGCAGCCAGTTCACGGACTCGATCTCTTTGATCTGATGTCCGATCAGAAGCGCCGCGCCTGCGACCAACAACAGGGCGATGATCTGCCAGATGGGAATCGAGATTGATGCCGCCTGGTCCGCGGCAGGCTTTTGCACCATCTTCTGGAAGCAGAAAAATGCAGCCGCGAATAACAGAAGCGCTTCGAAGCCAAGCGTGGCAAAGAGGATCATCCCCTGAAGCTCGACAGCTTCCTCTGTGAACAGGGAAAACAGAGCCGTCATCCCAAGTAACAGCCCGGTACCAAACAGGAACAGCCCGCTCAGGGAAAACCAGATTCCGCCAAGCAGGGATGGGAGGTGCGTAGTGGAAGTTTTCACACTATTTTTCCTCGATGCTGATATTGATCAATTCGTCTCCGGGCGGCGTATCGATTCCGGGCTGGGCATCACGCGGCGATAATTCTGCCAGCACGTCCATACCGCTGAGCACTTCGCCGAAGATCGTGTATTGCCCGTTGAAGGATGTGGCAGGCGCATACGTGATAAAGAACTGGCTTCCGCTGGTATCCGGTCCCGAGTTGACCATGGCAACCATACCGGGTTTGTCGAACGTAAGCGATGGATCGATCTCGGTGATCGTGTAATATCCTGGATTCCCTTTGCCTGTCCCGCTGGGGTCACCGGTCTGCGCGAAGAGATCGGGGATCACGCGGTGGAACGTGATGTTATCGTACCAGCCGTCGCGCGCCAGAAAGAGAAATGAATTGACCGTCATCGGTGCTTTGTCCGCGAAGAGCTGGATGATAATATCACCCTTCTCGGTGTGCAGCGTGGCAATGTATTGTTGGTTCGGCTGGACCGTCACTGGCGGGCAGGAGGTGTACTGACGCTTGCCCAGCGCGATCAACTGGATAATATCGTTCAGGCTGTTGTAATCCCGCGGACCGCCATAGATCTGTCCGTTCAGCAGGATGAGGGGCGTGCCCGGCAGCCCAAGCTTTTGACCTCCCTCCCAGGCTTGCTGGACCTTTGCGACGATATCTTCGCGTTGCAAGGCAGCCCGAAACTGTTCCACATCCATTCCCAGTGCCGAGGCTTGCGCGCCGAGCCACTGTTCGAAGTCTGGCAGCGACAGGCTCAGCCAGTTCTCCTGCTGTGCGTAAAGCTGGTGATGCATTTCCCAGAAGTGGTCCTGTTCCGCCGCAGCTTCGGCGGCTTGCGCGGCAAGTGCGGCTTTATCGTGAACCGTGATCAGTGGGAAGACTCGACTCACCACACGCACGTCGTCAGGATGTTCTTCGAGCAACCGGTCAAGGATTTCTGCAAATGAGCCGCTCCTCGGGTCCTGATAATCGCTGTATTCGGTAATGGTGACGATGGGGTTTGCAGCGCCGCGTACGCGATCGGATGCGCTCTCCGGTGCAAAAAGTGAGGGAGTCTCGGCACCGGGAGTCGGTTCCACCTCCAGCGCGGTACAGGCAGGCGGCGTGGGAATGACAAGGCTTGGAACCGCGGGGGAGGTGTTGATCGGCGGCGCAGGAGGAGGGGTACAGGCAAAGAGCGCAAGAGAAAGAAAGGTGAAAGAGGCGAATGTACGCATACAGATTTGGAGGATGACAGTCACGCGAATTGCCTACTGGATGGCTTGCTTGAGCTGATTGAAGGAGGTCATCCAGGCGATCTGGTTAACGAAATCCGCCAGGGAGTCGCTTTGTTCGCGCAGGGCACGGACGGCGGGTCCCACCGGGTCTTCCCCTGCCGCGCCTCCGGGCACGTCGGCGTAGGCACCGTGAAAGGCAAAGTATGCCTGGTTCAGTTTGCGAAGCAGATAGCCATTATCCCAGAAGACCTGCCTGCGCTGCTCCATGTAGGCTTCGGCTTCCTTGATCTTGCCCTCCGCCAGCATTTCATCGGCTGTGACGCGCGTCTCGTGCATCTCGGCGCGGAAGTCGAACGGCGGAGGGTCGTCGAGCGCGCCAGAGGGCAGAGGCGACTCGTGGAACGCGATCAAGCCGAGGCTTGGCGCCGAGCCGGGAGCAAGCAATTCGGGATAATGCTTCTCAATTACGTACGTCCCGATCTCGTTACCCGTGATCGAGGCAGTTGTCTCGTTCATGGTGCGCAGCTCGGGCGTGGTCATATAATTGATCCCCAGCGGACGAAGACTTAGGTAATTGTGCGCCCATTCATGTGCGATGGTATCGAGCGTCCAACGCAGGTCGGTGGTCTCCATGACCATGGTTGGGTATACGCCAACGCCGCCAATGGGCACGACCAGTGTGGAAACATCCAGGGAATTCGCGACCTCGTCTTCAAGACGAATCTGATCGTCGAGCGTAAGCGTCGGCAGGATGGAGATGTTTGCGATCTGCTGGATCACATTCCGCTCCGAGACGATCAACGCCATCGGAGTAGAAGATGTATGATACAGTACGGGCGGGATGGGTTGCCCCACTATCGTGAGCTCGAACTCTGCCAGCGCCTCACTGATCTGGCTCTGCAGGGTCGCCTCCGCCACGGGTGCCAGAGTGCGCTGCCGGGCGATCAATTCGTCACGCTGGAGGCGCACATGCGCGCTGCTGGTCTCCTTGTCGTCGATGGCGGGGTCGGCAAAGATTTGCTCGATCTGATATTCAGCCTGCATCAGGTTGAAGGTAATGCGCAGATAGTCGATCACGATCTCTTTATTGGTACTGCGGTCAAATAGATACGGCAGTCCAATTGAACCCTGCTGGAGCTTGGTCCAGGCAGCGTTCCAGACCCAGTTGGGATAATCGAACTCGATCTCGCGCGTAAACGAGCGGACGCGGTCCGAGGTGCCGGTCAAGCGCGGGGCGTCACCCGTTGCAGCGATGACTATGGCGAAGCTGAGCGCCAGGAAGTCCAATATTCGCAAGACTCGATAAAACATGGGATGATTATAATCAGAAACAGGAACTGACGGTTTTTACCACTGTCAGTTCCTGTTTCTGTTATGGGGCGACCCATCCTCTCCGTGGTTTTCGAAGATGTAAGGATTTCCATGCTCCCTATCGCTCAAATTCATCGTGAATTCATATTTGTAAAGTATAAACTTAAGCTCGTAAGGTAAAATTTTCGAGCATGCGAGGCAGCTTCTCGCGGAGGAAATAATGCGTCAGTTTTTCAGAAAATATCGAAACCTATTAATCGGGCTGATGCTCGTGGTAATTGTGGCCTCAGCATTCATATTTGTGCGCCAGTCGAGTGCCGATCCAGCCAGCCAATTCCAGACCGCGACTATGGAGCGCGGCAATCTGACGGCAACCATCGGCGCGACCGGCACAGTACGCGCCAGGCAAACCGCACTGCTGGTCTGGCAAGCAGCTGGGACGGTTGATACGGTCAACGTGAACGTAGGGGACAACCTGCCAGCCGATTTTGTGATGGCATATCTTGAAAAAACATCCCTGCCGCAAAGCGTCATTCTGGCGGAAGCCGACCTGGCTGACGCGCAGAAAGCGCTGGATGACCTGCTCAATTCTGATACGGCTCGTGCCGAGGCAGTGATCGCACTGCGTGAAGCGGAGGAAGCCTTTACGAAGGCAGAGAACTGGCGCGAGGAATTGAACGGCAAAATCCACGTCAAGGAAATCATCTACAAGAAGTTCAGGAATCGGACGATTCCCGTGCTCAAGGAATACCGCGGCTATGCAAGCAAGGAAACCATCGCCAAAGCCGACGAAGACCTGGCGCTGGCGAAGGCAAAACTGGATGATGCGCAGCGCGAGTACGACCGCCTGACTGCTGGCAGCACGGCTGAGATCGCGGCTGCGCAGGCACGTCTGGATGCCGCGCAGGCAACGCTCAACCTGGCACGCATTATCGCGCCCTTTGCAGGAACCGTGACCGAAGCCTATCCACTTTCCGGTGACCAGGTCAGCGCGGGGGCAACAGCTTTCCGTCTGGATGATTTGTCCAGCCTGCTGGTGGACGTGGAAGTTTCAGAAGTGGATATCAAGAGTATATCTGTTGGGCAGCCAGCCACGCTTACATTTGATGCGATCCTTGGGAAGGAATATCATGGTGA
>JAICQC010000165.1 GCA_025938055.1 Anaerolineales bacterium
AAAAGGACCGGACTCTCCTTCCCCTGCATTCGGGATGGCAAGGGTGAGCGGCTGGCTGAGGATCTGACGGGCAGTCTCTGCCTGCGCGCTCACGTCCAAAAGCTGCGGCTGGATCTCCTGCACTACGAGCGGCACTTCGCCATCACTGAAGGTCTGCAACTGTGCAGCAAGATAGACCAGCGTCGCATCAATCTTCAATTCGCGTCCCACTTGTCCGGGCTGCGTTACCACATTCGTGCCTTCCAGCTTGAGTGACGCTTCCATCACAGGCTGGTTCACCTGTGAGGAAATCTGGCTGAGATATTGGAAAGCAACACGCTGATCAAACACGATCACCGGCGGGACGCTGACGCCCGCGCCCCCAGCGCGAATCTGCCCGGACAGCGCGCCGAACAAGCCTCCACTCCTCCCCAGGCGATACGCGGTGACCGCGCTTGAGGAAGGATCGAAAACCATGCCCAACTGGGCGGGAGTCGCCATCCAGGCTTGTTCTCCATCCCGGAAAAGGATCTTGCCATTAATAGGATAGGACAGCGCCTCATTCAGCCTGATCGCCGCATCGGAAGGCGTCATCCCGGACAGGTCCACGCCCGCCACCGAAACACCAGGGAAGATGCGCCCGGCATAGGCGAGCTGGTACCCCAACGTCCAGACGGTGATGATCACGAGGAATAACGTGATCCCACTCACAAACACAGCAACAGCTTGAGGAAGAAGGGGAAGTCGTTTATATGGATAAGAAACAGTAGCCATGATCGAAAATTATACCTTCTAAAAAAATAGTCAAGTTAATCTACATGAGTGCGGGATTAAGACGAGCCCTGAAAATCATTTGTTCCCACTGAATTTCAAGCCAGAGAGCCACATGAGCGAACGAGCGTAAGGCGAATTTGGAGATTGCTTCGGGCAGACAGTCACTGCCTCGCAGTGACATATAGTTATCATTCCGCGCCAAAGGCAGGCAACTCGAATATCTCTGTGCCCGATTTGACAACGTAATGCGGCATCCATGCCACGCCAAATACTTTGACAAAGACATCTGTTTTCTTGGGTGCGATGGTCATTTCAGTGCTTTCGTTGACCAGCCTGCCCCAGCGATCGTTGATCTCCGCGATCACTTCCTCGCGCCGTTTCTGCAGCTCGGCGATCTGCCGGTTGAACTCCTTGATCGCATCGATCGATTCTTCCACGTCCGATTTTGCCTGCTGGGTCATGCGGCGCTTGGTCAGCGAGGAGGACAACCTTGATGCCTTTCGCCTACCACCAAATAGACCGGTGATGTTTTCGAGATGCGTTCCCGCCTCCTCCATCTTGCGGTGCGAGAGTTCGTCTTCATCCTTGCTGAGTTCACGTTCCTCGCGAGCCAGCTTATCCTCAAGGCTCTTTAGCTGGCGGTCCAGCTGCGCGGTCTTCTTCGCGATCTCGGCGTCGCGGGCATCGCGGGCGGCATCGGCGCAGGCTTTCATGAATTCCGCGGGGCTCACGTCCGGTCCGGCAAAAACCTTGAGCGCCTGGTTGACCCGCGCCTTGACCGATGAATTGCGGAAGACCCAGTCGACGAAATCCTTTTGCAGAGCTGTCATCAGCTTCACGTCGTTGAGCGGCGCGTCGATCGAACTAAAGCGCGTGGAGGGCGCCGGCGCCGGATCGATGCTGTCCAACACTTCCGTTTTGAGCGGGTGATCCTCCCAGCGGACCGAACCGCGCTTTTCAGGTGACTTTACCAGTATGGTGCGCGTGATCTCGCTGTCCACGCCGTGTTTGCGGTCGAGGATATGAACCTCTGCCGAGGCTAACAGAGTGGGGCGATAGATCACGCCATCGATCATCACTTCGGCAGGCATGTGTCGCTGCACCGCGGAGAACGCCTCGGGCAGGCTGTAATTTTGCGGCAGGAAGTACTCGCGGATCCAGGCAGGGATGGGAGGCTTGGTGCTTGACGTCTGAATGTGCGCGGTGGGTGGCTGCGCGTGCACAGAGCGTGCAGCCGGACGCGGGGCGGATGTCGCTGCCATAAAGGGAACAACTGCCGGCTGGGGTTGAAGCGCAGCATCCGCATTGGCGAGCTTGTTCAATTCGCGAATCCGGTTACGGGTAATGGGACCCGCCAGGAAGTTCATGGTCGAGCGCGTCTGCAGCAGCTCAGGCTGTTTGGCATGGATGTTGTGCAGAACGAAAACGCGCTTGCCCAGTGAGGAGATCAACTTGTCGAAGACCGAACGAGGGATTCCGCCCGCCGCGCTTTCGAGTCCATCGAGCAGTCTGCTTTTATCCTGCTCGGTTTGCAGTTTGCCAATAAACCACGTGCCTGCGTTCGAGAGAGCTTTGTAATCCACATCGACGGGGTTTTGCGTGGCAAGCAGCAGACCCAGACCAAAAGCCCGCCCCTGTTTCAACATACGCAGGAGGGGTTGTTTGGACGGCGGGTTTCGCTGTGGAGGCATATACCCAAACATTTCGTCCATGTAGAGGAGGGCACGCAAGGAGGTAGCTCCGCTCTGGGTGCGCATCCAAGTCTCCACTGCGGAAAGCAGAAGCGTGATGAAGAACATGCGCTCGGCATCTGACAGGTGCGCCAGATAAAAAATATTGTGACGCGGGCGGCCATCTGCTGTATGCAGCATGGCACCGATATTGAGCGGCTGACCCTCACGCCAGGTCTCGAACGCCGGCGCAGCCAGGATATTATTCATGACCATCGCCAGTTCCAGGCGGTCTTTGGCAGGGAACAGTGTTTCTATGGATAACGCCCCGAGCTTTTCAAACGGAGGGTTTTGGATTTGAACGACAAGCTCTGCCAGTTCAATGTTTTTCCCCTGACTCCACTCGTTCTCAAAAATATTGGAGAGCAAAATATGTTCGCGCGAGCGCAACGGATCAATATCGGTATAGCCAACCAATCCGAGTAAAGCCGTAACTGTGCTGGCGATTTTTTCACGCAGCACCTCACGGTTATCATTCCACGGGATTTCCGGCACGGCGAGTGACGACAACACGCTTACGGGAATCCCGGCATCTGAGCCAGGAGTGAATATCGCAAACTGCGCGGCATTCTTCAAGGCAAGGATTTTTTCCTGCGGAATGCCCCATTGCTTTAATCCCTCGTGCCAGGAGAGAGATGCATCAGTGGCGACCTGCTCAATACTTTTGCCTGCACGCCGCGCCAGGTCGGCATCGATCCAGCGCTGAAAATCCTGCGGCGCGAGTTCGGGAAAGTGCAGCAACAGATTGGTGAGATCGCCCTTTGGGTCGATGATGATCGCCGGAATGCCTTGCAGCGCGGCTTCCTCCAGCAGGATGACACACAACCCAGTCTTGCCGGAACCTGTCATGCCGGTAACGACCGCGTGCGTGGTCAGGTCCGCGGGGTCGTAGGTGATCTCTTTATCTGTAACAGTCTGTTTGATGGGGTCGTATGCGCGTCCGAGGTAAAAATTTGAGTCTGTCATATAAGTCTCTCTTGGGAAACCTTCGCAAGGTTTGGAAGTTAGAACGAACGTGCTAGCCAAATGTACTCGATTTTATGACATCTTACAAGCTATAAAAACCCAGCGGAGATCATTTTCCGCTGGTTCATTTTAATCATCGTCTCTATTCTCATCGTTGTCATTCCCGCCGGAGTCACTGTCATCTTCATCACCAGAGTCATCATCGCTGCCATGGTTACTGTCATCATTGGAATTTGAGCCTGAGTTATCATCATTATCATTGCCACTGTTGTCATTATCGTCTTCGCTGTTACCAGGTCCGCTGTTATCTCCTCCACCAGAGTTATCATTATTGTCATCACTGCCATTACCGCTGTTGTCGCCTCCATCGTTGTCATTGCCATCCTCATCCGAGTCTTCATCCCCGGACCCGGGACCGGAATTATCGTCATCGTCACTGCCGGAGTTATCGTTATCAGACCCTGGACCGGAGTTGTCCGAATCATCGTCATCCGAACCCAACAACCTGATGCGTTCCGCCAGCACGATATCATTCTCCTGCGTAACGCCGCGGACACGCACCATACTGCCAACACCGATTCCTTGATCGCGAATCTCAGTTTCGTTGGAGAGTAGAACCCGCACTCCCGCGACCACCCACTCGTTGCCATTCTGGCTCGTAATTACGCCTCTGAAATCCACTTCTGCCGAACGTCCTTTTGCAAAGAGTTCCATCACTTCATGAACACGTTTATTCTCCTGTTCGACCTCAAGCACCTCGCGGGCTCGCGAGTTGAATGTGAGAAATAACTGCACGTCCTCCCAGGTACGTTTGACCGGATAGAGATTATCGCCCGGCAGCGTATCGGACGCCGCGCGCACTAGTCCCGTGCCGCTCATAAAGAGTACAGCGACCACAGCAAGCGTAACGGCAATCCGGCGCAGGGAAGCAAACCAGATTCTCTGCGATGATGCGGCATTTGATTCACGCAACTGCGCCGCATGCTGCAGCACCCTGGCGCGGTTGTGGCGTACCAGGTCCACAGGAGGAGCAGGCACGGTAATACTTTTTGCCTTTGCCGAGGCTTCCAAAATGGGACGTAATTGATCCGCCAGCTCGGGGTAGCGGAACAGGACGGTGTCAATATCCGCACCTTGTTCAATATCCTGCAAACAAATTTCTAAGGCTTCGTACAGATTATTCATACTTCTCCTCCCCGATCTGTCGCTGTAGCGCAGCCAGCGCACGGAACTGGAGGGCTTTGATGGCGTTGACGTTTTTCTTCAGGAACGCAGCCGTTTCTTCAAGTGAATATCCCTGACCAAATCGCAAGGCAAGGACATGTTGTTGTTCAGTAGTGAGTTGAGCGAGGGCAGCCCGCACCTGGCGTTGCTGTTCACGTAAATCGATCTCTGCATGAAGGTTGGGTCCACCATCAGGAATCTCCTCAGAAAATACTTCCACAGGACGGCGATACTGGCGGCGGTAGTAGTCATTAACGGCGTGGAACGCAGTGGCAATCAGCCACCCGCGCAAATTGGTCTGTGGTCCCTGTTTCTTCTGGGATGCTTCCAACAGGCGAACGAAGACATCGCTGGCGACATCTTCGGCTATCGTTTCATCATCAATGCGATACCGCACGTAACGGTAGACTTCGGAAAAATAATGATCGTAGATGGCTCCAATGGCTTGCGAATCCAGATTCTGCAAGCCTGAAAGAGCCCGCTGTTCATCAAAATGTGTCATGATATACGCGGCCCCCCGCGTCCTGATCTCGATAGAAAAGTTTAGGGCGGCGAACATCGTCAGTATATCATCCCTGATGACTTCCACTGGCGTTCTGTCAACGAGGTCCATTCATGGAGCCACGATAACTTCGAAGATCACAGCCTGGTTGTCCCGATATACCTCCTTTAATCCGGGGTCTTCCCTGGCAACGCGCAGGAAGTTCCCGTGGTCGAGATCTGTGTGGACATAGCGCGCATCAAACTTGCTGGCAATACTCTGCGACGGATACTCTACCTTTCCCTGCGTGATATCCACCCAGAGGTCGTAAAGAGCCGGATCATAGAGCTGCAGATACGTAGGATCGAGACCCGCCAGATAGGTATTTCGCGTGTTGTAAAAGAACAGACGCGGGAAGTCGTCCCAATCGGTTTGGAAGACTCTCGATCCCGCCGAGGTATTTTCTTCCAGCCATGTGGAAGCGCCCGCATACAAGTCATACGACTTGGATCTGGTGATCGCATCGCGCGCACCCGGAATCGACCTTGCAATGCTTGCAATGACTGCAAGCGATAACAAGACAGCCGCCAGGTGCCGTTGGGGACTTGAAGAAGGGACAGCATCAGTCTGAGTATGATCGGGGGAAGCCCCGAAGGTGGAGAGCAGCGGAGTCCATGCAAAAGCGGCAAAGATTAACGCAAAAGGCGGGAAGTACTCCACGAATCGGCGCGCCTGAAAAAGCATCAAACCAAAGAGCAGTGAAACGAGCAAGCCAAATGCAGTGCGCACATCCATCCTGCGTTCCGAAAGACCCATAGCCAGGATTCCGCTTGCAAAGGCGAATAAAGCAGGGAGCGAGTTTTCCAGAAGTTGCTTCGTGTCGTATGGGTACCATTCGTTCCCCACACGCACAGATGTGGCATCTGTCAGTTTAGGCAAGATATGTCGAATTGAAAAAATGATATTTTCAGGGAAGTAGGGATTGATGATTACACCGAGGAATATGCCGCCCAGAATGTAGAGCAGAGGCCGGAACTCAAACCGGCGTTCAATAAGCGCGACTGCCATAAGATGTAGAAAAGACAAGCCAATCAGGAGCGGAAAAGCGTCATACATCCAGACGTAGAGAAGGGATAAAACCATAAGATGCCTGTGCTTACCTTCGAGAATCCAGGCGAATGCAATAGCGAGAATGGCAAGAGAAAGGGATTGGGCGCGTGTGACACTCATTCGATAAAGGAATGCTTCTGAAACTCCCAACAGAGCCAATGACCACAACCAAACATACGGTACGCGCTGGCGATAAAGGAGAATCCAGACCGATAGAAAGGCTACACTGGCAAAAACAACTGCTGCCCACTTTGCTCCCAACCGGAGATCGCCAAACGTGAAAGGGATCAGAGCCACGTGAAATAGAAAGTGATGATCATAGAATTCTGTTGGATTGAGGATGCTGAGCGGGAGCCAGGGGAAATCAGGTTTGAGCCCATCGGTGCGCATGAGCTGTGCAAGCTTGATATGGTAGAAACCATCATTATCGGGCAGGTCCGGTGTGGCAAACTCAATCACCGCCACCCCGACGAGAAATACTATAAAAAGTCCAAGGGCAGGAAGGATATGGAAAAGACGCTTTTGCATAGAATCACCAGGAAATGGAGAAATGAATGGTCTGGGTCACAAAAGTATTTCCAGACCATTCACTCCAAGGTAACGTGCAGAGTGTCGATGATCTATTTAGTCATCATTTTCGTTGTTGTCCTCTTCATTATCATTGCCGCCATTACCATTGTTGTCATCGTTCGAATTTGAGTCATTGCCGTTATCATCATTCGAATTGCCATCATCGTTGGAATTCGCGTCGTTGTCATTGTCATCATTAGAGTTGGAATCATTGCCGTTATCGTCATTGGAATTCGAATCGTTTCCATTGTCATCGTTGGTGTTTGTGTCATTTGAATTGGCGTCATTGCTGTTGTCATCATTGGCATTTGCATCGTTGGAGTTCGCATCATTTGAGTTGTCGTTGCTACCATTGCCAAACTCTGGCAGCGTGGACAAATCCACCGGGGTGGCGGGTTCGATGCGGGAAATCGTAAACACACCATCCTCGCTGATACTCCCCTCCACCTTGATTTGATCGCCTACAGCAAACGGACCATCCTGCACAACTGTGGGATTCACTGTAACAGTCACGCCATTGATTGTCCATTGGTCTCCCGTAATGCTCTCGACCACGCCGGTAAAGGCGACGGTTCCTGGCACGCCATTGTCGCTGCCTCCCGTGACTGGCACATTTGCCCCAGCGCATGCGCTTAGAAGATATGCCACGAGCAGGAACAAGAGTACTTTATAACGTCCAATAGCTTTCATTTCTACCTCCAGATAGAATGGACTTGGCTTCAATATACTCTGTCGTTCTACACAGAAAAAAGTTACGGGATTAAAAAAACCTCTCGCTCAATTGCGAGAGGTGGTTCATTCATGTGAAATTTGTTACAGAGGCGGGTTGTCCAGCCGGATGCCGTGCCCGCGGACGGTGTCGATATATTGGTGGGTCGGGTCGAGCGCTGCAAGGCGGTCGCGCAGACGGCGGATCAGCGCATCCAGCGCCTGGTCTGAAACTCCGGCGGACTGATCCTCTCCCCAGACTGTGGAGACCAGATCGGGACGGCTCACCACCTGCCCACGGCTCTCGTATAACAGCCAGAGCAGCTTGAACTGCTGCGCAGAAAGCGGCGGGACGAGCTGCTGCTGGTTGACCCAGACACGCCGCGACTTTTGATCCATCATCAGGCGGCCCGGCTGGCTCGCGCCTTCGATCAATGGCATCGTCGCATCTGAGGTGAGGAAAAGAAACTGCTGTGCCATTGCCACCGACACCAGATCCCCATCCTGCAGCACAACCGGAGCGGTCAGGGGAATGCCGTTCAGGTGCGTGCCATTTTTACTTCCCAGGTCCTCGAGGATCATTCCCTCCGCCGTCGGTGTGATGCGGGCGTGAAAACGCGAGATCTGACGGTCTGCCACCACCACATCACAGGAGGCTTCGCGTCCCAATACGACCGTCTGACTTAATTGCCAGCGCTGACCTTTGAGCGGTCCCTCCTGGGCAACCAGCAAAGGATATTCTTCCGGCGATTTTTTCATCAACGTCTCATGGATTTGAAATTTACAGGCTTACCGAACGGAGTATATTTCTTATAACCGTGTGATCGATGTCCAAACAAAGGTTCCCTGCTTTGAACCATCTCCTCATTCAGGGTTGGATAGAAATCAGTAAGCAGTATTATAATAATATAGCATAAAGATGCATTTCTGTGCAGAACCAACGCCGAAAAAGATCTGTCAGAAACATCACCATGGTTCGGTAAACGCAAAGGAGAATCATTGCTCCCACCCCTCAAGAACGGGGAGGTACTGCGCGGTCGCTATAAGATCCGTGAGCGGATTGGTCAGGGCGGCATGGGCTCGATCTATCTTGCCGATGACACCCGGCTCAAGGGCCGCCAGTGCGCGCTGAAGGAAGTCGAGTACGACCGCGCTCTCCCGGAAAATATTCGAGACGAAGCCCGCGAGCAGTTCCTGCGTGAGGCAACCGTTTTGGCGCGCCTTGATCACCCCAACCTGCCAAAGGTTTCGGACTTTTTCTCCAACGGACCGCGCGATTACCTGGTGATGGATTATGTTCCGGGTGATGACCTGCGCACCCTGATGCTGGAGGCGCGGCGCAAGAAGTTCTTCCTCAAGGAAGCCGATGTGCTGTCCTGGGCGGACCAGGTTGCCAACGCCCTCTCGTTCTTGCACAACCAGGAACCGCCAATCGTGCATCGGGACATCAAACCGAGCAACCTTAAGCTCATGCCGCAGGGGTTGATCAAGCTCGTGGATTTTGGTCTGGTAAAGATCCTCGCGCCAGAGGAAGTGACCATCACGATCATTCAGGGACAGGGAACCGCCCTCTACACTCCGCTCGAACAATATGGCGGCAGTGATGTGCACACCGACATTCGTTCCGATATCTACTCATTCGGCGCCACGCTCTATCACCTGCTCACCAATGAGCCGCCCGCCGATGCGCGCAAACGCTTCCTGCAGCCCGAAGCGCTGGTCCCATTGCGGCAGATCAACTCTGCCATTTCGCCGCGCACCGAGCGAGCCGTCCTCTGGGCAATGGCACTGCATCCAGACGAACGACCCGAGACGATCAATGAATTCCGTAAAGCACTGCTGGGATACACCGAGGCGCCCACACTGCCGATCACTGTGCGTCATGCCCGTCCACAGCCAGTCTGGGATTATCTCGCGCACACGCCTGAAGCCACCCTGGCATGGAGCGCTGGAGTCCTGTTCCT
>JAICQC010000346.1 GCA_025938055.1 Anaerolineales bacterium
AGTTATGGCAGGCGGCAAGATATAACTCGTCATCCTCCAGCAACCAGATCGCCGAAATATCCACGGGAAGGTTGCGGTCCAACTCGGAGAGAATGGCTTCAAACACATCATCCACGCCCACATCGGCGGAGATCAAACCCGCTACTTCACGCAAGCTATCTGCCACCTGCCGCCGCCACTGCTCTGAACGGTACAAGTCCGCGTTGTGGATGGCGGTTGCGATGTTATCAGCTACCGCTTCAAAGATCAGCCGGTCGTCTTCTGTAAACGCGTTGCGCTTGTCAGATTGGATATCGAGGATGCCAACCACTTCATCACTGTAGCGGAGCGGGATGCAAAGCTCTGATTTTGTATCCTCAGGCGGGAGGGGTGAGGGGCGGTAGTGTTGCTCCTTCTTGACATCGTTCGCCAGGACGGTCTCTCCCTCGCGTGCGACCCAGGGAATAATCCCTTCGGGGTCCTCCAGCGGCAGCGTATATCCCAACAGATCCTTACTACGTGTACCACTCCCCGCCTGATACTGGATCAAGCGCCGGTTGCCATGCACACTGAACAGGTGGACATATAGATAATCAAAGCGGTCATGGATCAACGTGGCAACGTTGTTCATCAACGTTTTGAGTTCCAGTGAGGAACTGACTCTCTTGCTGACCTCGCCGACCAGCGCCAGCTGATCGGCGCGGCGACGAAGGTTATCGTACAGGCGCACACCTTCCACTGCCCGCGCGATTGTATCTGCCAGCGCGCTCAGGATGAGTACATCGTTGGGATGAAATGCGCTCGGCTGGTTGCTTTGTATATCCAACACTCCCAGTACACGTTCGCCGATTTTAAGGGGAAGCACGACCTCTGCACGGGTCTCTGGCAGGCTGTCAATGAAGCGATATCTGGGATCCTGCTTAACATCATCCACCAGGATGCGCTCTCCGAGTGCCGCGGCCTGACCCACCAAGCCCTGTCCCAGTTCCACCTCCAGTGCAAGCCCTGTCCTGGGTTTCCCTTTGCGGGCAGATTTTGCCGACTGCGAAACCCTGGGCATGGCGCTGGAGTGGAAGCGCAAAGAGGTAGCACCCTCCTGAAGGGTAAAGAGGGCTACGTAATAGTAATGGAATGTTTCCTGGATCAGCTCCGTCACGCGGCTGGCGAGTTCATCGAGGTTCAATACGTTGGCGATCTGCGCACTGACCTCGCGCACGAGGTTCAACTGGTTGAGCCTGAAGCGCTCCACTGCGACACGGTGTGAGGCGATCAGGCTGACGGCAACCGCGCCAGCCAGTCTCTCCAGCAGGTCGAGTTCAACCTGTTTGAATTCGGGACCCGCTTTACGGGTAACCTGAAGCGCCCCCAGCAGAAGTCCCTGTTCGATGACAGGAACCGCTGCCCAGGTCTCACGTGCAGCAGCCGTGCCTTTTTTGGTGCTCCTAGCTCGGAGCTGCTTGGCCAGCACGTGTTCCGCCTTTATGGCGCGCTGCATTCCCTGCAGGTCGGGGTCCTCAGGAAAAACATTCTCTTCTTCTACGCTTGGTAAACGGAAGACTTTTTCGCAAAGCCAGACATCTATATCCCCATGGATTAACTTCGAGGTCGTGGCAACAATATGGTCGCGCTGTTCAGCCAGAGATGAAGCATTGACGATCTGTTCCCCCAGGCTGGCAATCGTACGCCAATCCGATGAGCGGGCAGAACGTGAGGTGGCAGGCATGCCGTTACCTCTTGCGTTTCTTCATGGTCAGGACATTGCCTCTGGCGGAATTGGCTTCGTAGTGAACCTCATCCATCAACTTGCGCATGAGGAAAATGCCCAAGCCCCCGATCTTGCGATCAGAAAGGTCAGCCTTGAGGTCAGGCAGAGGGATTTCAGAAGGGTCGAACGATTCGCCATGGTCGATCAGGATGATCGTGATCAGATCGTCCCGCATCCCGCAGGATAACTCCAGGATTCCAGTTGGAATCTTCTCGTAGGCATGTTCGATGATGTTCGAGGCGGCTTCATCGGTGGCAAGCTGGATGTTATAGACATCCTTGTCACTAAAGCCGCCCGCCCGTGCTATGCCGCCTACAAACTCACGGATCTCATCGAGGTATTCAAACTTTGCAGCAAACCGGACATTCTTCATAGAGCAAAGTTAAAAGCCGCCTCCGCACAGTCCATCGGAAGGCGGCCTCCTTTTACAATGTTTCGTGACTCCAAGCTGAGATATATCCTAGAAATGACCTACGGCTTGCAGCGGTTCATCGAAGGTCTTGAAGAGTTCAGTAAAACCAGCCAGTTCCAATGCCTCACGAATACGCTCCGGAACAGAAGCCAGGACAACCTCGCCGCGATTATAGCGCTTGCAGTTGCGCTGGGCTGCCAACAGGGCACGGAAACCTGCACTGGACATGTATTCCAATCCACTCATATTGACCACAAGCTTGTACTTGCCCCCATCGTTTGCCGCCTCAAGCGCCTGCGCCAGTTGCGGAGCCGTGGCACTATCCACACGCCCCTTGACAGTGATCATGTCGCAATGCTTGAACTCCTGAACTGTGATGTCCATAGAACTCCTCCAGATGAATGTACTGTGCTGACGTTCAAAATTATATCATGAGAAATTGATTAGCTAATTTAGCCTTGTATACATGGCAGCGGATCGTCGCTTGAAAACGCGAAACGCTGTTAAAATGATGAATGGAGTACAGCTCGGAAGGAGCAAAAATGAACGGTGAACCCGTCCTCGTCATGCTTGTCGAAGACAATGTTGACCACGCGGAATTGGTGGTTCGCACCCTGGAAGAGCATCATATTTCCAACAAAGTGCTCCACTTCCTCGATGGGCAATCCGCGCTGGACTACCTCCTTCGACGCGGGGACTTTTCCGAATTGACAGAAATCGAACGCCCGCATGTCATTCTGCTGGACCTGCGCCTGCCGCGGGTGGATGGCATGGATGTGCTGAAAGCCATTAAAGAGGACGCTGACCTAAAGACCATCCCTGTGGTCGTACTGACGACATCGGAAGCAGAGAAGGATGTCGCCAGGGCATACTATAACCATGCAAATAGTTATCTGGTAAAGCCGGTGGGATTTGACGATTTCAAGAAACTGATGGATGATCTCGGCTTTTACTGGCTCGGCTGGAACACCAATCCTCCCCCCAGGGAATAAATCCAACCCTTTCTATTCAACGTTGACGAGCACAGCACGTACCACCACGCGCTTGCGATAGGTATCGGTTTTTTCGTCGTACTCTTTGCATGTCACAAGGGTAAGCCACGGTGTCTCTTCATGCTTAAGGGCGGAGGTGTCATCGGGCTCGACGACCTGCTTGCTGCGCACCTCGAACGTGTATTCCTGTCCATAGGCGTGGATAATGATCTGCTGACCATATCTCAGCCTGCCCAGATTGACAAACGGTCCTGGCAGCCCATTGGATAAATAGACATGGCTGGTGAGGACGCTGTTCCCTTTCCAGGATGGGAAGGCACTCCCTTCCAGCCAGCCCGCCTGCCTGCCCAGCCAGGATACATTCCAGTCTCCATTTCTCAATGGCACACCCACCACAGGGATGTTGATACTGAGAGACGGAATCTCCAGCGTGGTACCGCCGGTCTGTGTATAGGTTTCACGCGGCATCCTGCTCAGGTCAGTGATGCGGTTCGGAGCAAAGCCGGTGTCCGGCAAGTTCGAAACATCGTATATCCCGCCGCTCGCGGTGATTTGAAGCCCTGCAGAGGCAGCATTATTAAAGGTGCGGTCTGTTAGCGAACTGGTAGTGAGCGCCACCTGGTTCACACCGCCGGGCGGCTGTCCCTGCGAGTTTACACGCGTCACGACGGTAACGATGTAAAAATCGCTGGGCGTGACCGTGCCGAAGTTGATCGTGAATGTATTCCCAGATATCACGGGAGTCAAGCCCGGGTTTGGTGAAATGGTGATCGTGAGAAGATCCAGGAACGGCGGCTTTGTGTCCGTGAGCACAACATTGGTCGCGTTGACATTGCCATTGTTTCCAACGGTGATCGTGTAAATGACGGCGCTCCCTACGGCTGCACTGGTTGGCGAACCATATTTCGTCACTGCAGGGTCGGCGATTTGTGCATTCCCACCGGATTGATCGCCAAAATGGATGGTGGCATTTGTGCCCGCGCTTAAATTCACCGCCACTGTATTCAGGGTCGTGCTGACATAACCAGACAGATCAGTTTCTGTGACGGTGTACATCCCTGCGGCCAGGTTTGAGAAATTGTACGCGCCAGAAGTGCTTGTCGTCGCTGTAGCAATGACCGTACCAGCGCTGTTGCGAAGTTGAATGGTCACACCGCTGAGAGGTGCTTCGCCCGAATCCTGAATCCCATTTGCGTTGGCATCGTTAAAAACAATCCCACCAATACTGGAAAACGATGAATTGGGAAGCCTGTAATCACCGAAGTTGACCGTGGCGAAACCACCCGCATTCACCATGGCTGGAACGCTGTTTGGTGTTGTGCTCACATACCCCGCTAAATCTGTTTCCACAACAATGTATTCACCGGGTGTGAGATTCATAAAGCTATACGAGCCACCTGCGGTTGTGTTGATGGAAGAAATCAGGGTCATGCCGGCGCTGTCAAACAATTCCACGCGTACAGATCCGATACCCGACTCTCCCGCGCCCTGTGCCCCGTCGAGGTTCGCATCGTTGAACACTACGCCGCTAATGCTTGCAGGCGAGCCTACCGTCACAAACAGATCGGCTGTGGCTGTTTGTCCGGTGGAGTCCTCTACAGAGTAGGAGATCGTGGCAGTTCCCGTGAAGGTGGCGGCGGGGGTAAAGGTCACGTTGCCGGTTGTGAGGTCCACGCTCCACTGGTTACCGCTTGCGTCTGTGAACGAGGTCTGCTGACCACCCAGGGAGGGGTTGAGGTCGATAGTGCCGGTCACGATGCTGTTCCCTGGACCAAATGCCATATCGTTGGCTGTAATGTCAGGCAACGTCACCGGTGCATTGAAAAGTGTTGTCGTGCTGTCATCCCGGGCGATGGGCGGTGTTGGAATATTTGTAGAGGTGCTTGTCGGGGAAGACGTGGCAGTTGGGGTGTACGTAAATGTAGCCGTGGCGGTTGCTGTGCTTGTCGCAGTGTCCGTGGGCGTCTGAGTAGGTGTAGCCGTCGGGGTAT
>JAICQC010000032.1 GCA_025938055.1 Anaerolineales bacterium
CACCATTGCGCCAAGCGATCCCTTTGATACCGCGCATATTCACACTACCATCTTCGTTAAAGGATGGCTTATACATTGGATCATGCTTCTCAAAAATCTTTACGATTTCAGGAGAACGCTCATTGATCCTGCCTTCAAGATGATCCAGCAAATCGCGGATCGTCAGATCCGGTTCGCCGACCAGAGCAAAATCCAGGCTGGGGTATGGACGCATTGTTTCCACCGGGATGGGTGTAATATGCGTCCCGAATGCGATGGTCCTCGCCCCGCGCGCGTGTGCCAAAAAGCATCCGTACAGGTCATTTTCAAGGGTCGGTGCTGTAAGTTGGGTAAGATAATACTTGGGCTGATATCTATCCAGCAACTTGGTAAACTCGGGCCAACCTATCCGCTCTGCGTTGCAATCGACAACCTTGACCTTATAAACCGGGTGCAACAGCGCGGCCATTTGTACTAGGGATACCTGTGGCCATACCATGTTCTCGCGCGTCCTGCGACCCACCCGGTGCTGCGTGCGGATCCAGAGTCCGCCATCAGGAGTAGGTGGGTTGACGAGCATGATGTCGACCGCGTCTTCTGAACGAGGCGCGGAAAGAAGTCCTTCGCGGACGATTGCGTCAGCGTTGGGGAAATCTGCCATACGAAGCTTGGCGATTCTCCGACTTCCCAGATTCACGGAACGAGCTTGATTTGTCATAATAAACTCTTTTCTTTAAGTGAGGATAAAGGTAACCGATATCATTACTTCAACCCCATATCATGTTGCGTCATCAATTCTCTCTGGCTCAATTCATCCAATACTCGAAGTAACAACCAGTAAATAACAAGTTGGACACCTGCTAGAAAGATCAATGCGCTACTCAATAGATAAAACCACAAGCGCTCTAGCTCCCATCCATCAATACCCAGGGCAAGAGAGATCGTACCGATGGCAAGTCCGACCAGTATCGATAGAATGCCCATCCAGCCAAACTGCCGATCCAACGGTGTTTTGAAAAGCGGCTTGCCGAACAAACCCTGGCGAATGGGTTTCTTATAGAAAAGACCAACCAGATAATTAAACGTTACGCCGAGCGCAAAAAGATCAATCCCTGCAACTGCTGAAATCAGGGCAATGAACAGCGCAGCAACACCCCATGGACCCAGCGAAGTCACACCGCTAAGTCGTGTGAAAAAAAGACTTAGGAACACCAAACCGGCCACTCCCAGCCCTGCCACACCTAATAAGCCAAGAATTCTTACGGGATTGTAAGAGAGCGCAGTCCAAACCATGCTTTGCAGGAAAATGCGCCCATCCCGGATCACACTGAGTTTCGAACGTCCAACTCTTTCGCTGTAAGGAATCGGTATCTCGCCCACTATGATGCCTTCATGCAGTGCGCGCGTGCTCATGACAGGAGTAAGATTCAAGCCGTCTGGCAGGGGATATATTTGTTCCAATATTTCACGCCTAAAGACTCGCATTCCGCTGGCACTGTCTGTGACTTTTTGGCGGCCAAGCAAGGAGAGCAATGTTGCGAAGAAAAAATTGCCAAGGCGCCGTGTAACCGGCATCTTGCTGTCCTCACCAGACATTCGAGATCCGATCACGAGATCGATTCCATTCAAGGCGGCGAGGCAAAGCTGTGGAAAATATTCGGGAGGATAAGTCCCATCCGCATCCAGGAAGCCGATCAGTTCGCCGCTTGCTCTTGAAAAGCCAGTTTTGAGTGCCGCGCCATAGCCTCTGTTTCGCGAGTGACGAATTAGATTCACACCGGAGATACCCGATGCGACTTCTGCCGTGCGATCCTTCGAGCCATCGTCCACGACCAGCAATTCGAGGCGGTCTATACCGGCTTTCTTCAGATCAGGCTCTACCAAAAGCACTCGGGAGGCGATCTCTTGGATGCCATTTTCTTCATTGTATGCGGGAATAACTACAGACAGGACAGTCATAATCTCTTTCCTTGTGCAAATGGATAGCTAAGCGATCTGGTATGCAGCCATCAAATTCAATTCATTTCTAGATTGGCTGCGTCGGAACTGGGAAGCGTTGAAGCTTCTATTACTCGGACGAAACACAATCAAGCCACAGGCAACAGGAGTAAATCTTCTGAAAACCTTATGCCTGACTGTATAATGACCATATGTTCCCTGCTATTTTCCTGGATCGTGATGGAGTTCTTATCGAGAATCGATCCGATTATGTTCGAGCTTGGTCTCAGGTGAAGCTCTTTCCGAAAGCAGTCGAAGCATTGTCTCTTTCTGCGCTAAAAAACTATAAGGTTATCATCGTCACCAATCAGTCTGCGGTAGGACGAGGGTTTATATCTCTGAAGACAGCCAATGAAATCAATGATCAGCTTGTAGATGCAATTCGTCACCAAGGCGGGCGGGTGGATGCTGTGTATATGTGCCCACACAGCCCAGGTGACGGCTGTCATTGCCGCAAACCGAAACCTGGATTGCTCCTGCAAGCCACCAGCGAATTGTCGCTGGATTTGACACGTTCTTGGATGATCGGAGATGCATGGAGCGACGTACAGGCTGGGCAGACCGCTGGAGTACGGCAAACGATCCTCCTAAAAACTGGACGCGGTGGCGAGCAGTTACTACAGCCCCAGCCCAAAAACGTTGCGGGCCATCTTGTCTTCGATGAACTATTTCAGGCAATTCAGGCGATATTCACTTTTGACCAGTACATTCTTTGAATATATCGTCTTACTCGACAAGAACATTAGTAGATACTTGATCGATCGAACTTGGTACGTCTATGAGCTCGTGGAGCACTTCTTTGATTCTTCTTACAATCATGTGTTCCAACATGAGGTGAATGTCCTCCACATGTTCGATGATGTTACTCCTGACGTGAATGTTCATGTCCACGATTGATCCCAAACGCCCGCCATCGAAACCTGTAAAGCCAATCGTAGTTACACCATGATGTTTTTTTGCCTCGTCCATGGCGTTGAGAACGTTTTTTGAATTGCCACTAGCTGAAATGCCAATCACCACATCGCCAGGCTTTATCAAATTTGCCAATTGCTGCGAAAAGACATTTTCGTACCCTTCGTCATTGGCATACGCTGAGAAAAGAGCCATATTATCTGTGAGCCCGAATACACGAAAGTGAGGCAGTCCTGGACAACGAGCATTCTTGGATAAATCACAAACAAAGTGAGATGCAGTGGAAGCCGAACCGCCGTTTCCCATGATGAATACCTGATTGCCCTGGATGCGCGCCTGGTGGAGCGCATCTATTACGTCAACAATTAGTTGTTTGGGGAGCTGATCCATGGTTGCTTGTAGTAACGATATGTATCTTTGAATGTGTTCCATAGTAGTTTTGGCCTCGTCCCTCGTAAAGTTTAAAATCGTCGATAGTTGAAGATTACTTTCGTTCCATCCGCTTCCAGCCGAAATGGCAGCTCTTGTAAGCCATTCAGAGCCATTCGAACCTTTTCTTGACAATCATACGGAACATATAACAAAAGAAATCCACCACCGCCTGCGCCAGTCAGCTTACCGCCCAATGCACCAGCTCGTCGCGCAGTTTCATACAATTCGTTTATGTGCGAGTTACTAATGGTCTTTGCCAGGCGCTTTTTTAACTGCCAGGCTTGATGGCTTAACGCTCCCAGAGCATCGATGTTTCCTTTTTCGATCTCGCGACGGGCTTGCCATGCCATTTGCTTCATTTCTCGCAATTCATGCAGTCGATCCTTCATATTTTTTGTTTGTTCATGGAGAATCGATGATGAACTGCGAATCACGCCGGTAAAAAACAACATGAAGTTCTGATTCAGAGCTCGCTGTGCCTCCGGTGAGACCTTAAGCTTTTCCGATTTGATTTCCCCATTTTTGGAAAACTCAAAAAAGCGGAGTCCACCATAGGCAGCGATATATTGATCCTGAATTCCAATGGGCTTTCTTAATCTTTCGATCTCTATAGTGCAGGCATCGCGTGCCAATCTTTCTGCAGATGTGATCTCGCCCTGATAGGAATACATCGCATGCAAAGCACCAACCGTAACTGTACTGGATGAGCCCAACCCGGAGCCCTCTGAAGGGATATCCCCCATGGTTGTAATCTCCACTCCATGCTGAATTCCTGTGATGCGGAGAGCTTCACGAATTAATTCATGATGGATTTGATCCACATCATCCACCATCTCGGTCTCTGTGTAGCCGATGCGTAATTTTCTATCAAAACGCTCCTTGATCGTCACGAAAATATATTTATCGATCGCAGAACTTAGAACACACCCACCCTCCTCAAGAAAGAAAGACGGAAAATCAGTGCCTCCCCCGAACAAGCTAATCCTTAATGGTGTTTGAACAATGATCAAGTCATACTCCAGTTCCCTGAACTCAACGATGCTTTGTCAACTCTTAATTCATTAGTAAGCCCCGTGCCCCTTCAAAACTGCTGGAAATGTTTGTAACAAGAGTTGTAGGTCAAGCCATAAGCTCCAGTTGCGAATATAGTACATATCCAAGCGGACGCGTTCATCATAAGAAATATCGGAGCGGCCGCTCACTTGCCATAGTCCCGTAATCCCAGGTAATACTGTCAGGAGATTCATGTCAAATTGCTTATACATCGATACTTCTTCTGGTGAGATCATTCGGGGGCCCACGATCGACATATCACGTTTGAGAACGTTGAACAGTTGAGGAAGCTCATCCAGGCTATATTTCCGTAGAAATGCACCAATCCGTGTGACGCGGGGATCATTTTTCAACTTATGGGTTTTTGCCAACTCTTCTTTCAAGCCAGCATGTTGATTTAGAACCTCATCACCATTGGTTACCATGGTACGAAATTTCAGTGCATAGAACTGCCTGCCGTTCAGACCCATCACCAACCTGCGATGTAGAGCGGGGCCCGGGGAGGTGAGCTTTATACAAGCCATAATCAGCAATAGGAATGGAGACAAGAGGATCAGCGCGCCGAGTGTTAGAACGTAATCCAGAATAAACTTCACCACATTGTCTACACCAGTTAAACGGATCTTATTGACATACACCAGAGGTACATAGGCAAACTCATTAACGGTCAAGCTAGTTGTAATGATCTCGTATAACCCGGAGGACAACCGGATGTTCACATCATCTCTTATCCCATATTTTCTGAAGATGTCCAGAAGATAATCGCGAGTAGAGAACGCACTCGAAGCCAGTATCACTTCTCCAATACGATATCGCGCAATAATTTCATCTAGCTGGTCAACGGGACCTAAACAGACCAGGTCATGGAATAACGGAAAGGTGGCCGGCGTCTTCTTATCGACAAAACCAACTAAATGCAAGCCGGAGGTGTCCCAGCGGCGCAGCTGTTCAGCCAGCCAGCGACCCTCTTGATTTGCTCCAACAATGACGGCAGGTGTCAGGAAGAATCCATGCTTGCGAAGTGTGTACACCACTCTTCTCAGTAATAAGCGGGCGAGCGCCACAAATATAAATGTACATCCCCATGTCATTACCAACCAGCCCCGCGCGATGATCAAAGCTGGATCGAGAAAACCTGCTATCACCATCAATAGGAACCCCCCTGTGGCTGACCGGAATACGCTTGAGTACTCCCGAGTTCCCCCCAGCAAGTTGTTCCGGGCATATAAGCCATTTACCGCGAATATGACCAACCAGACCACTGGCATGGAATAATACAAAAATCTGTATTTCTCAAAAGAAATAGTGGCATTCGGCTCGAAATATTGAAGAAAAAGTTCAAATCGAAAATAATATGCCAGCCAGAATGCGAGCAAGGTCATGGCCATATCAGATATGATCAACGCGGTTACGTACAATGACCATTGTTGCTCGCGGGAAATAATAGAATTGGCATTCCTGATCTTCTTCGAGACTGTAATAATAGGAATGCCTTCGATCTTGGTCCGAATATTCATGACCCGTGTCTCCTCCTCTTGCAGCTTATATGGCTCCGATAAAAAGGTTAGTTCTTTACCACTGACATGCGACTGTTCATACACTTGCTGTCATTCGACTGGTCGCAAAAATACTCCTGGAAAAGCAATGCTCCGCCCCACCGACATCCTCCTATGATTCGGGTTCTGGGTTGCTGCCCTCAGTATTGCTTGGAGCCTGTCCGATTTGAACTCCCTACATATCGGCTATGATTGTTCGGCAGATACCTCTAAAAAATTTCCGACTCCATAGGAATTCCAAGTTAACTTGCGTCCGATTGTCAGCTGATAAGACTCAGCTACTCATCGTCTTATTTCTGCAAAATCCCTGCCTTTGGCTTCAAAGACAGTGATCCCGCTGAACCGATCAGGATATTCCTGCCCCAACATAATTACTACAACAACCAATTCACGTGAAGCTGACCGCCTGTTTGCCAGACCACCTGAAGAAAGCTTCATCACGGCTCTCTTCGCTCATAAGGACTGGCCTGCTAGTCATGGACCTCTTTTATTACCTCGCCAACCTGATCCCTCCAACGGCTAATCAGCTGTTGCTATTTTCATCTCACTGCGATCCAGTCATCCGAATGTTTAGGATTCCTCGATCAATCATGCACTCAATTTGGAACGTTTGTGTGTGATTTGACTTGCGAATGCGTCTACTATAGTTAAAAAAACCTTTAAAAGACTTTGAAATTCATTAAGAATTCTTTGTATCCGATTTCTGACGGGTTTCAATGCCCAGTTTTAGGAACAAAATAATACCCGCGCCCCCATTGCGTGCGAATATACCGGTGTGCGCTCGGGGAGTTTTCCAGCTTTTTTCGCAGATAATGTATGTATAGCGTCAAGGTAGAGGACATATGGGTATACTCTTTGCCCCAGACCTCACGTAGCAACTGATTGTGTGTTACAGTTCTCCCCGAATTTCGTACCAGGCAGACCAATAAACTATATTCTGTTGCTGACAAATCAAGTGGCTGGCCATTCAGTTCGACCACCTCTGTGTCCAGGTCAATTTTCAATACTTTATCTTCATACTGCATAATCTCCGGACGTGTATTCTGAATTTTCCGGCGTCGCAATAAAGCAAAAACACGAGCCTCCAGTTCTGATTTGCTGAAGGGCTTCTTCATATAGTCATCTGTGCCCAGCGCAAAGCCCCGAAGCATATCCGCCTCCGCCGAGCGAGCAGTTAACATGAGGATCGGCACATCGCTCAATTCCCTCAACCGTGCGCATACTGTCCATCCATCCGCCTTCGGCATCATGATATCCAAAATAACCAAGTCTGGGTGAACATCATATGCGCTCTTAATACCTTCAATGCCATCGTAGGCTTGATAAATGGTTAATCCCTGTGGCTTGAGAATCGTGGTTAAGAGTTGAGCGGTATCGAAGTCATCATCTATTATCAATACCCTGACATCGTTGTTTGAAGGCGCCACAGCTACCATACTGCCACTTCCTTTTTGACTCTCATTAATATTACCTGCATGGTACTTTTGAATTTGCTTTATGACATAATGCTCGCCAAAAAGTAACCGTAGTTTATTCAATTACGTCGCGTTTTAGAGCACAACAGAGAGATTTTCAGTTTGTGAAAATCCCTGTACATGACGGCTTCCTCAGAGGATAGTTACATGGGTCTGTAGCCATTTTCACTAGATTGAACTGATAAAATATCCATCGAATTCCACCCGGAAGGTTTGACGAAATGTCTACTTTAAAAATCATTATCCCCATGGCCGGCCTTGGCAAACGCCTGGGACTATTGACACAACACAAACCGAAAGCTCTGGTTCGCCTTGCTGACAAGCGCTTGTTAGATCATGTCTTGGACACGTTCAAGCAGCTTGAAAAGATGTATTCTCTGGAATACATCTTCATTATTGGTTTTCTGGGGGAGCAGATCAAAACATATATGAAGGATGAGCATCCCGATAAAAGGGTCGCCTATTTTCTACAAGATCAGTTAAAAGGGCAGTCCCCTGCTGTTTACCTGGCGAGGGATGCAATCTCTGGACCCACTCTGCTGACGTTCTGCGATACTATCCATCAAATCGACTTTTCGTTTCTTCGTTCCGAGACCGTGGATGGCATGGCATCCGTGCAACCAGTGGATGACCCGAGAAGACATGGTGTGGCAGTGACCGGCCCTGATCAGTTGGTAATACGATTGATAGAAAAGCCTCAAACCATGGAACATCGGTCAGCGTTAACGGGGCTGTATTATTTCCGTGAAGGGAAAGAACTTATCAAAGCAATAGCATCTCAGCTCCAAGCGAGAGCGGCTCTAAACAATGAGTATTATCTGGCTGATGCTATTAACATCATGGTGTCGAATGGAATCCGAATAGGAACCGAAAGGGCGGTGCTATGGCTGGATGCCGGGACCCCGGAAGCATTGATAGAAACTAACGCCCAGCTCCTCCGGCATCGACTGATATCGCGCCATAGCGTTGTGGAAAGGCAAGCAAATGTATTCATTGATCCGGTTTACATCCATGAAAGCTCTCGGGTTGAGCATTCGATACTCGGTCCAAATGTAACGATTGGAAAAAATTGCTTAATCAGCCGATCGATCCTTAAGAACACTATTGTCGACGATGACTCAAGGATCGTTGGGGCTACGCTGGAAAATTCGCTGATAGGCAAGGGATGTGTGGTCAACGGTAAATCCATGGAATCAATAATCGCAGATGGAAGTACACTTTACGTCGAATGAGTACACAACGAACTCAAAGGGATCGAGGATACCCATGATTACTAACAGTGGGCGGATGGAAGCGAATAGCCCACTACGAGCACTTGGAGTTGATTAGTGGACTGCCCGGCAACTCTTGGTGTATTTGGAAGGATTATTGAAAATACCAGTTTTCGACGCAATAATATGAAATCCCGTCCCTTCTAAGCTGCTGGTGGTGGGTTCGAATCCCGCCAGGGGAGCAGTTGTTGGCAAGAATTTATCGCCATATCTCAGATATGGCGGTATTAGGTCCGGAGGCACGAAATCTAATGTCGTAAATGCCCAACTCGTACGATCTCCGGAATATTGGTTCCTGGCAGTATAATCCCACTCGGCCCTGTATCCCTGAGGACCATGCCATGAGACTTCCAGAGGGTCTCTACTCACAGGTTGGACGGCAGAAAGGATTTAACGTGTCAGATCTTTTACAGATCGCGCAAGTTATTGCTCGGCAAGCGGGGATTGTTTTGATGGAAGGCTATGGTAATGTGCGCCATATTCAACAAAAAGGCGTAATTGACCTCGTTACAGAGTTCGACAGACGTTCTGAAGATGTTATTCTTTCATCCATTCAACAAAAATTTCCTGGCCACTCCATTTTGGCAGAAGAAAGTGGTCGTAATAAAACCATAAGTGAATATCGATGGTTGATCGACCCTTTGGATGGCACAACAAACTTTGCTCATGGAATACCAATTTTTTCAGTGTCAATCGGGTTGTTGAAAAACAACTCTCCTGTAGTAGGAGTTGTATATGATCCATTTCGTAATGAAATGTTTTCAGCAGAAGAAGGAGCGGGTGCTACCCTGAATAACCATCCCATCCATGTCTCCTCTCAGAGAGACCTGGGACAAGCAGTTATTTCTACCGGCTTTCCATATGATGTTCGCACCAACCCACGGAATAATATAGCTCAGTTTACGCAATTCCAACTGCGAACTCAAGCGGTCAGGCATTTGGGCTCTGCAGCCCTTGATTGCGCATGGACGGCAATGGGCAGACTGGATGGCTACTGGGAATTTGGAGTCCAGCCCTGGGATGTCGGAGCAGGAGCACTTATCGTGCGCGAGGCGGGCGGATGTGTCACATCAGTGGATCGAGAGGAAGATTTCCTAGCAAGTGACTCTATCGTGGTATCGAACAGTTTGCTTCACGATCAAATGCTTCGTGTCCTGAGCGAAGGCAGTGAAGCACCCTTACCCTGACAAGCACGCGTACACCTTCAAAGGAGCATACCCATTGAAAGACATACGAATTGGCCTCATTGGGACTGGAGGTATGGGCAAAGCCCACGCTACAGCCTTTAAAAATGTTCCCCTGGTTTTTGGGAATGAGCCAGGCAGACCCATTCTGGAAATCGTCGCGGATATTGATGCGAAAGCCGTAGAAAAGTGGGCAGGCGAGTTTGGTTTTGCTCATTGGACAACAGATTGGCGTGAAATCGTGGAAGACCCTCGCGTGGATCTCGTAGATATTACAACTCCGAATGCGTTGCATGCTGAAATGGCGATCGCAGCAGCTCAGGCTGGCAAGCACATCTACTGTGAAAAACCATTGGCAACGACGTCTGCCGATGCAGCACTCATTGTGGCGGCAGTAGAGAAAGCTGGAGTTATCAGCATTGTTGGGTTTAACTATCTAAAAAATCCTGCCCAGGCGTTTGCACAGCAACTCGTTGAATCTGGCGAATTGGGCGAAATTACCCTGTTCAGAGGTACATTCGACCAGGATTTTCTTGCAAATCCGGAAATCCCGTTTAGCTGGCGGTTGGATCGTGGAGTAGCAGGTACGGGCGCGTTGGGTGATCTTGGTTCCCATACCATTGCATTCGCCCAGTTCTTGATCGGCGATATTGTGGAGGTTTGCGGGCTGAGTGCGACGAAAATCAAAGAAAGGATAGTGCCGTCCGGCGGCTCTGGTTATGCAGCAACTGCTCAAAGTGGCGACGAGAAGCGGGCAGTCGAGAATGAAGACATCATGGAGTTTCTCATCCGTTTTGACAATGGAGCCATTGGGACCATCGGTACCAGTCGTATCGGCATGGGACGCAAGCTGGGGTTGACGTATGAAATTCAGGGCACAAAAGGTGGTTTGTTTTACACCCAGGAACGCATGAATGAGATTAATCTATATCGCCATACAGACCCGGACCGGGAGAAGGGATATAAAACAGTCTACATTGGACCAGAACATCCCGGCTATAAAGCCTTTTTCGGTCTACCGGGTATCGGTTTAGGGTACAACGACCAGAAGATTATTGAAGCCCATGATCTGCTTACTGCTATTGCTCTGGACCAGCCGGTTCAGCCTGACGTCCGCTTTGCTTATCGAGTTAACAAGGTTATCGATGCGGTTGATGTTTCATGTCAGGAGCATCGCTGGGTGCAAGTCAGCGAGTTTGACGCCGAAGTTGACCAAAATTAGCCATTCATTTTGAACAAACTTATGTACATCAGAAGTCACACAACCTGAGGAAGATACCATGCGAATAGGTCTAGTCACCGATAGTCTGGGGCATTTGTCGTTTGATGAAATGCTCGAAACAGCCGCCAATTTGGGGTTTCAAACCCTTGAATTCGGTTGTGGCGGCTGGTCATCGGCACCTCATGTGAGTCTGGAACTTCTCCTGGAGAGTGAAACGGAAAGGGCAAATTTCGTCGCGAAGCTCCGCGATCATGGTATGGAGATCAGCGCGCTGAATTGTTCAGGCAATCAATTGGCTCCCGGAGAGCGAGGGAAGTCAAGCGATCAAGTGGTTCGCAATACAATGCAGCTGGCTGAATTGATTGGCGTCCGGCGGATCGTGATGATGTCTGGCTTGCCCGGCGGTCCAGGCGATCAGAATGCGAACTGGATTACAACAGCCTGGCCCCCGGAAGTCCATGAAACCTTAAGGTATCAGTGGGACGATGTGGCAATACCTTACTGGCGCGGCCTGGTGACGCGGGCACGCGAGCACGGGATTGAAAAGATTTGTGTGGAGCAACATGCCCATCAACTCGTGTACAACACAGAAACATTGCTCAAACTTCGCGATGCCGTCGGTGAAGTGGTGGGAGTTAACTTCGACCCCAGTCATGCCCTTTGGATGGGAGGCGATCCTTTGCGTGCCATCCGTCAGCTGAGAGGCGCGATTTATCATGTGCATGCCAAGGACACGCGCATTGACCCACATAATCGTGAAATCAACACCCTGTTGGAAACGAAACCCAACGACCGGGTGGTGGAACGGTCGTGGAATTATGTGACCCTGGGTTATGGACACTCCGAAATCTGGTGGCGAGATTTTGTTATCCAGCTGAAGCAAAACGGTTATGACGATGTGTTGAGCATTGAGCACGAAGATTACAGCCTGCCGCCGATGGTTGGAGTAAGTAAATCAATTGAACTGTTGAAAAACTTAATGTGAAGAAGCCTGGGCAATAGCACCATCCTTAATCGTTTTCATGCAGAAATATTGTCCCGAGAGATCTTATGGATAACAATGCACTGCTCGATGCCAGTCAGTTTCCCGGAAAAAACGGTGGGGAGCGGATTCAGGCTGCGATGGACTCGTTGGGAATAAAACCCAAATTGGTAGATGTAGGTCCCCAGGGCCCTGATTTTGATGGACGCTGGGTTTTAACAAAAGCGCTCATCATTCCTTCGAATACAACCCTGGTCTTGCACGGCTCAAGATTGTTCCTGGCTGCTAACACGTCGGACAACATGGTCCGCAACTTTCATGCTGATAGTGGCGATCTCAGGCGCGATGAGAACATTCATATTCTGGGATTTGGCGGGGCGGCACTGGATGGCAATGCGGAGAATCAGGTTCGGCAGGCGCAGGTCTACAAAAATTTTGGGATTGCTTTTCACAAAGTTGACAATTCCTCTATCAAAGGCATCGTTCTGGGTCCAACGGAAGGATGGGGCATGGGATTGGAAAATGTCAACGATCTCTTGATCGAGAGCATAAGGTTCCAGCAAGATGGAAAAACAGCTAACCAGGACGGAGTCCATGTCTGTGGTCCGGGCAGACGGATCGGTATCTTCAACATCATAGGCACTGTTGCAGATGACGCGATCGCGATCGATGCCGGGGCAGGCGCGGAGGATTTCCGCGGATGCGCCCGTGGAACGGGAGGACGGTTGGAAAATATCGTGGTTAGTCACGTGTCTGTAAGAAATCTGCTCTCCGGTGCAGTCGTTAGGACGGTGGCATCGAAGGGAAAAAGCCTGGATGGCGTTTTCATTTCGCAGGTTATGATCACCGATTCCAACCAGGTTCTCAAGATTGGCTGGGACAGATGGGGAGCCAGACAAGCAGGTCATGATGTTGGCGATGTCTTTCCGTCGTGTGAAGAGCAGAAGAATATTGTCATTGACGGAGTCAAAGGGTCTACGGATGATGTTTTCTGCAGGATTGAATCAAATGTGAAGAATTTGACTATCAGGAATGTTAGAGGGACCTGCGGTAGCGCGGCGTTCACGAATATCTCTCCGGATGGATACTGTTTTAGCATGGAGAATGTGCTTTTAGATGACTGGATTATTGAGGGTTGCAACATCGGTGTCGAAATTGGCGGTGGGGTAACGTGCTCGAATTTCACACTTAAAAACTCAGTTTTCTCGGCTGCGACGCGGCATGCCACAATAGGAATCCGACTTTCCGGGGAAGGGAAAACCCTGGAGTTAAAGAGAGTGATGTTTGATAATGTCCTCTTTGATGGGTTTTCGAAGGGCCTGAAGGTCGGCAATGATGTCCTGATCGGGGATGCCGTAAAAATTGTCAATTCAGATTTTGCGAACGCAAAGAATGACCTGGATATTCCTGGGAAAAGCTAAGGATCAAAGGGACAGGCATGTCCCAATTCTGGGTGGTTGTGCCCGCTCATGCGCTGCCGGACAAAACCCTTGCGGAATTGTTGACCTTTGATTGAGTGTGGGCGAAGTCCGGGGCTTTGCACTCGAACCCCACAAAAGGTATCGGGGTGGCAGCTTAACCTCTTGAAAACTTCTCAAGGATAATCTCAACTCGATGCAGTGTTATATGATTGGACACGACACTCCTGTCGACATCAATTATCCTGTTGACATTTCGCCCGCCTAATGCTAATATGGTAATTATGACATCAGTTGTCATAACGTCTTATCTACTCCAGATGCAGATAATCGTCGATATTTCCCCATTTTATCTCCATAAGCTTTTCTCATAATGCAAATTTGAATGAGCAACATAATCCAAACCATCCTCAGAAGACCTCTGCATAAAGGCTGGATGCTTGACCATTGGATACTGGCTTGTCGGTTGGACTCCGAATTCTATGGGCAAAAAACTGCGCGCCAAGCCAGGAGCATCAACAAACTTATCACAAGAAGGGAGGGTAGTCACAAAGAAAAGTGAGGCATAGGCTCGAATCACCCTACATTCGGATCACCATTCTCGATTAATTCTCTGGAGGAGAAGATGCCCCAAAAAAGATTCTATTCCCTGATCGTGTTGTTTTCCATCCTTGCCATGGCCTTCTCGGCGTGTGCTCCCGCCGCCCCGACGGCCACGCAGGCTTCAGCGGCTACGGAAGAGGCCACCGAAGCCCCGGCAGCTACTGAACCTGCAGCGGCTACTGAACCCGCCAGTTCTGACGGTTCTGGCACGTGTCCCGCAATTACTATGGCAGACATGCAGGGGGTTGCGGCTGGTGCATGGCCCCAGCAGTATGAACTTGCAGAGTTTGAAACCGCTGCCAACTGTACGCTGACCATCACAGGCCGCACCGAATTCGATTCGCGGTTGGTGGAAACTGGTCACCTGCCCGAAGGCGACGCGCCTCCGGTCGAAGAGCGTCTCCCTGAAGAACCGCTTGTGGTAGTGCCTTATGATGAAATTGGCCAGTATGGCGGCCGCTTCAGTGGGGTTTCTGTGGGTCCCGAGGCTGGCAACTCTGAGTGGCTCAGCGTGCGCCATGTCAACCTGGTGCGGTTCCTGGACGACTTGCAGACCATTGTCCCGAACATGGCTAAGTCTTTCGAGTGGAATTCCGACTATACCCAGCTCACGGTCACACTGCGCAGAGGCCACAAGTGGTCTGACGGCGCACCCTTCACCACCGAAGACATCCTCTTCTGGTGGGAAGACATCATGACCAACCCGGATCTCTTTGCCGAGGTGCCCAGTTATTGGGTGTACGGCGGCGAACCTATGCAGGTCGAAGCAGTGGACGACGTGACGGTGAACTTCAAGTTTGCCGCACCGGCGCCCGCCTTTACCACGCTGCTGGCAACCACCTTCACCCACTTATGGGCACCCAAGCATTACTTGCAGGATATGCACCTCACCTACAATCCAGATGCAGATGAGGAAGCCAAGGCTGAAGGCTTCGACTCATGGCAGGCACGGCTCATCCCCTTGTACTTTGGCGAGTGGGAGGATACAGACCACGTCCTGGGCATCCCTCACCTGGAAGCCTGGATCAAGATAGAAGAGACCCCCGAGCATCAGCTCTTCGCGCCCAACCCATACTACTATAAAGTGGATACTGCCGGCCAGCAGCTACCCTACTTCGACGAGATCGAGGAGCAGTACGCAGCGGAGAACGAGATCTTTGAGTTGAAGATCATCAACGGCGAGGTTCAGTATAAGTCTCAGTCTCTGCAGATCGGCAGCCTGCCGCTCTTCCAGCAAAATCAGGATAAGGGCAACTACGATATTCAGATGCCTCCGGGCGCTGGCAATGGCCGTACCTACGTCTTCAATGCCACGCATAAAGACCCTGTGCTGGCGGAACTGTTCTCGGACCCGCGCTGGAACCGCGCCATGTCGTTGGCTCTGAACAGAGACGAGATCAACCAGGCCTTGTGCTTCGGTTTATGCGAACCGACTCAAGGTGTCCCCGTGCATCGAACCGTGTCATTCGCCAAGCCTGAGTGGTTCACAAAAGACATTGAATATGATCCGGACACCGCCAACGCGCTCTTGGATGAGATTGGGCTGGAGAAAGATGCCGATGGTTTTCGGACGCGTCCAGATGGCGAACCATTGCTCATCAACTTGATCTATGCTATCCAGTGGGGCGATCCTGCCTTACATGAGCTAGCCAAGGAATACTGGGAGGCTGTCGGCGTCAGGGTCGAGTTGAAAGAGATCAGCACGGAAGCCTATCGAGCCATGGCAGCCAATAACGATCATGATATTCAAGTTACCAATAGCGGGCTCGAGACCGAAGCCCCACTCTACTCCAATCCCTTCCGGCTCTACCCGCCCTTCGGGGATGCCGCGCTCGAACCACTGTTCGGCGCTCCATGGGTCGAATGGTTCAACAGCGATGGCGCGCAGGGCATTGAGCCGCCGGATGACATTAAGCCCTTGTGGGAGCTGACCGACCAATGGAAATCGACTTTACCGGGCAGTGAGGAATATATCAGCCTGGGACAGCAGCTCGCTCAGGTTCAGGTGGATCGCGGAATGATCATCGGCACGATTACCTCTTCGCCAGCGATGCTGATTGTCTCGCGAAGACTGGGTAACGTGCCTGAATATACAATCAACGCCTTCGAGTACTATCGTACATATCCCTTCAGGACCGATCAGTGGTATTTCACGGATGCGGAATAAGGAATTAGCCTTCCTCGCCTCGCTCTAGTCAAAGATAGATGTGCTGGCGCTTAATCCATAAGCGCCAGCACACTGTATAATGGGAGCTCAACATACCTTTGCAGAAAGCTATGATCTTGGCAGTCCTGGTTGAAGCTGGAATTCCTACGTACACAATGAATCTAGCACCTGGCCGGTAGGACTGCATTCTGCCAGCCAAATGGCGGCTGTCCATAAGGAGTCAACGTGGCAAAATTTGTCATCCAGCGTTTTCTTATTATGATCGTAATGCTGGCGGCTTTATCGCTCATAGTCTTCATCACCATCGAGCTGCCGCCGGGTGACTATGCAGACCGGCGCGCCCTGCACCTGCGCTCAGCCGGTGTGACAGTTACCAGCGATGATGTCGAATCTCTGCGCCACATCCTTGGACTCGACCGCCCGTGGTATGTGCGCTACCTCAATTGGATCAGCAACATCGTCCTGCGTGGCAACTTTGGTCAATCCTTTGGACTGCATCTGCCTGTGACTGAGGTGCTCGGCCAGCGCGTCGGGCTGACGGTGATGCTGGCTGTGGCGACAATTATCTTCACGTATGGCCTGGCAATCCCCATCGGTATCTACTCAGCCATCCGGCAGTATTCTCTTGGCGATTACGCTGCGACCATTGTGGGGTATTTCGGCATGGCGACGCCCAGCTTTATGCTGGCACTGATCCTCTTGTACTTCAGTGTCATGGTGATCGGTACCAGTGTGGGCGGACTGTTCTCGCCCGAATATTCTGAAGCACCCTGGAGCTGGGGCAAGTTCGTTGACCTGCTTCGTCATCTGTGGGTACCGGCGTTAGTGTTAGGGTTGGCGGGAACTGCTTTCGAGATTCGTACCATGCGGGCTACTCTTCTCGACGAGAAGAACAAACTCTATGTGACTGCCGCGCGGGCAAAGGGATTGCCTGAGTGGAAGTTACTGATGAAGTATCCGGTGCGTGTCGCCCTCAACCCTATCGTCAGTACCATCGGCTGGGAACTGACAGCGATCATTGCCGGCGCGCCTCTCGTTTCGTTCGTGCTGGCGCTACCAGACACGGGGCCCCTCTTTCTCACAGCGTTGCTCGACCAGGACACCTACCTGTCCGGCGCGATCCTGCTCATGTATGCCGCATTGACAATCCTGGGCACGTTTCTGTCAGATGTGATGCTGGCTCTGCTTGATCCGCGAATTCGCTACGGGGAAAGGGTTTGATATGACCCAGATCACTGAAGCCGTTGACGTTGCCCCGCGCCCGGCGCCGCCTCCGCCCGGGATTGCGAAAGAATTGGAGATTAAATACTACACCGCATCGCAGTTCCAGTTGATGTGGTGGAAGTTCAAGAAGCACCGCCTGGCCCTGATAGGCATGGTGCTTCTTGGGATCTTTGTTTTCATTGCCCTGTTCGCCGAAGTCCTATCGCCCTATACGCCTGGCGCCCGCACTCCCAATTACCTTTTTGGCCGGCCACAGACCCTGCACTTTGTAGACGCCGAAGGCAATTTTCACCTGCGTCCATTCACCTATGCCCTGACGGCTGCCATGGACCCCGAGACGTTTCTGCTCGAAGTGAAAGAAGATACCAGCGAGCCATGGCCCGTGTACTTCTTTGTCAGGGGTAATCCGTACAAAATGTGGGGCATCATTGAATCAAACATCCATTTGTTTGGCGTTGAAGAAGGCCACCTGCACCTATTGGGCACCGACCAGCTCGGGCGCGATCTCCTGTCCCGCTTGTTCCATGCCACGCGCACGTCCCTTACGATTGGGGTAGTCGGTCTATTTATTTCATTCTTTCTCGGATTGATCATTGGCGGCATCTCAGGCTTCTTCGGCGGCAGTATAGACGACGTCATCCAGCGTTTCATCGAGTTTATTCGCTCGATTCCAACGCTGCCACTGTGGATGGCCCTGGCTGCCGCCTTGCCAAGAGAGTGGTCGCCGCAGCGTGTGTACTTCACGATTACGATCCTGCTCGGGCTGCTGGGTTGGACGCATTTGGCGCGGCGGGTGCGGGGCAAACTGCTCTCGCTGCGGGAGGAAGATTTCGTCGTAGCCGCGCGCATTGCCGGCAGCAGCGATGCACGCATCATCGCCCGCCACCTCCTGCCCTCCTTCCTCAGCTATATTATCGTGGACCTGTCGATCTCATTTCCATATATGATCCTGGCTGAGACGTCGCTGTCCTTTATTGGGCTCGGTTTGCGGGCGCCGGTGATCTCATGGGGCGTGCTGCTGCA
>JAICQC010000321.1 GCA_025938055.1 Anaerolineales bacterium
CGGATTTACGCGGCAACGAATTCCATTGTTGTCAGCAAGCGGTGGTCTTCGGCAAAGCCTTCAACCCACTTTCGCGAACCCTTCGTGTTGTACTTTTCCGCGAATGCTTCGGTTACTGCGTCGCGCACGCGCGCGCTGCGAACCGGTTTGCCGCGCACAGAGATCTCAAGCTCACCGACTTGAATCGCGCCCTTTGGCTCACTCTTAAACGCCTGGAACCAACCGGTCGGCTTGTCGCTCCAGGAGCGCGCAAAAACTCTCCCCTCAACGACTACAACCCAAACGCCCGTGTACCGGTGTTCACTCCCAGCGCGAACGCCGATGATCTTCGCAGCTCGCAATGTCTCTATCGCTGCTTTGTTTAGTTTGCTTTCCTTCGACATGTGTCGCTGGACCTGCGCGCTTAATGATTTCCGCGCCGGCGAGGAACCCGATAAGATCCGCCAGAAGCTTGGAGTGTCCAAGATCCAGTGGCGGGAATTGCATAATAAGTTGAAACAGTTGAGTGGGAGTAGAGAGTAACTCCTCGCGCTTCGACTACGCCTACTCGGCGCAAAAGCGCCAGTCCGCTCAGCGCGAAATTATCCTCTTGTCATCGAAAAATACAACGCCTGGCGCGTCGTTTCCGTCATCCGGAAGGGGTGCGCGGGGCGATAGCCTGGCACCCAGACCACCTTCTCGCCCATACACAGCAGGGGCCAGCGGTCGCGGGCGCGCTGCGGCAGCTTGACGTTGATAAAGAAGTCCGAGATCTTCATCTCGTGACCATCCATCCCCAGCGGCGCGAAGCGGTCACCCTCCTGGCGGACGCGCAGTTCCAACGCGTCAGCGATCCCATTGGCATCCACCCACGCCTGGAACGGGTCCTCGTTGACCTGGGCTTGCTCCAGCGCCAGCGAGGCAATGTTCCAGCGTTCACAGTTCAGTTTCCACCCACCGGATAGCGAGACCTGACTCGGCACCTGTAGTGGAATGGTGTTGCTTTCATCGGGCATCTGGGGCCAGCGCTCGATGGGCAGCGTGATATTGCTCGCCACCACGTAGATCAGCGCGCCCTCTCGCAGCAGATGGACTCCGCCGGTCAGGTCTGTACGGACGCGATGCTTGCCATCATGGTCGGCGATGAAGTTGGAGGCGCGCTCGAGCGTGGTGTAGTTCACATCCATCTCGCCGGGATGCAGGAATTCGATGGCATGCCGCACCAGGTTGCGCTGGAGACCAACAGGTTGTTTGACCAGCGCGGCTTCGTCGAACGTGATGAAGCCTGCGTTCTCCTCCACCACACAATCCTTCCAGACCTGGTCCAGCACCTCAGCCAGAACCTCATGATCGCCCGCCAGCGACCGTGACGTGCGCCAGATCACCTCGCGAAAGCGCGGGTTGTAGGATTCGAGTGTGGGGATCAGCAGGTGGCGCAGGCGGTTGCGAAAAAAATCCAGCGAGGCGTTACTCGGGTCATGCCGCGGACGGAAGCCGTTCGCCGCGCAATAGACCACGGTCTCCTCCCGCCAGGTGTCCAGCAGCGGGCGGACGATGGGGATCTCGGGGTCGAAGCTGCGGATGACAGTGCGGTAGGTCATGCCTTTCAACCCGGCAAGCCCCGCACCCCGCAGAAAGTGCATCAGCACGGTTTCCACCTGGTCATCTGCAGTGTGACCGACAGCCACAGCCTGCGCCTTGAAACGGTGCGCCTGCGCCATCAGGAAGCGATAACGCATGGTGCGCGCGGCTTCCTCGATGGACAATTTTTCCTCATCCGCATAGGCGCGCACATCCCCGCTCTCGATCACCGAAGCCAAATTCAGGCGCGCGGCAGTCCGTTCGACGATGTTGGCATCCACATCGGCATCGGGGCGCAGCTTGTGGTTGAAGTGCGCCACGATGACGCGATAGCCCGCCTTGCGCAGGACGCTCATCAGGCACAGGCTATCGGGACCGCCTGAGATTCCCGCAACGACCGGGTGATCGCGGCTGAGTCCGCATTGTTCTTCGAGAATGGATTGGATGTTTTCAAGCATTACAGGTTAGATTTGATACAACTCCACCAGCACGCCCGACGTGCTTTGCGGGTGAATAAAAGCATATTTCTTCCCATCTGCGGCGGTGCGCGGCTCCTCATTGATCAACCGCACACCCTTCGACTTCAACCGCGACATCATGCCTTCGATGTCGTCCACTTCGAGGCAGATATGGTGCATCCCGGGTCCGCGTTTGGCAAGGTATTTTGCGATCCCCGAGTCATCGGTGGTGGGCTGCACGAGTTCCACCTCCGAGCCGGGCAGCGGCAGGAATGCCACCTGTGATTTTTCGGCGGGCACATCGCGCAGTCCGTGCAGTTCCATTCCCAGCGCATCGCGCCAAAAAGAGAGAGCCTTTTCCATATCGTCCACGACGACAGCAACATGATTGATCTGTTTTACATGAGGCATACATTTCTCCAGGGAGTCCAAAATCCCAGCAACCAGTATGGATTATAGTCGCAGTTCATAGCTTGTCAGAGAATCCGATAACGATTAAGATAGGGTACATGATGAATCTTCCGATCAACATACGCCGCGTCGTAGTGGCAATTGGTATCCTCATGCTGGTATTCATTGTCCTCGAGTTCAACCGCCGGCTTGAAGAACTCAAGATGCTGAACAATCAGAACGAGCTTGTCCAAACGCAGGCAACCCAGGCTGTCCAGACCCAGCTTGCCCTGCAGACACAGGTTGCCTATGCCGGTTCGAACGCCGCGGTGGAAGAGTGGGCGCGCACCGACGGGCATTATATCCAGGATGGCGATCTGCCGGTCGTTCCGCTGGGACAGCCCGGGTCTCCACCGATCGCAGCCAATACGCCAACGCACATCCCTACCCAACCGGCAAACTGGGAAGTATGGTGGAGCCTTTTTTTCGAAGAATAAAGACCGCTTCTGATCTCTCACACCGACCTGCAATGAGAACGTCCATATGATGATCCATCGGTTCATAAAGCTTTGGGAGGGGCTGGTTGAACCTGCATGGATCGGGGACGCGAGAGAGCGGCATCTTTCGCGCGTTCTGAACATCATTTTGCTGCTGCTGCTCATTTGGGGAATCGTATTTGAAATCCAGAATATGCTGAACAACAGCTCCTTTGGCGCTGGAAATACGCTCACTCTGATCTCCATGGCAACCCTGGCGCTGGCATATTTGTTCAACCGCCACGGGCAATTCCTCCCTGCCGCCGTCCTCACATTGGGTCTGTTTATCGCCTCCACATTCGCGTTTGCCCTGTTCCAGCAATCCAGAGGAATACCTAGCCTGTCTGTGCTGTACTATTTGATTATTGCGCTCCTGATGAGCGAATTATTTTTTTCCATACGGGGCTACCTGGTGACGGCGGCAATGGTTCTGGGCGGGGTATTTGCATTCTCGCTATTGAACACCGGTGCAGAAACGGTTTTTATTTTTTTGTTCGTCTTTAGTGTGCTGATCGGCTTTTCCAGTTATAACCGCCGCTTTATGGACCAGGAACAGACCAGGCTGGCACGCAGGTTCGCGCGCGAACAATCCCTGCTCTCGATGGAGCAGCGCAAATCGCTGCAGCTCAGGCTCCTCGCCGAGGTGGGCAGGCACGTCACGAACCGTTTAAATGAAAAGGAAATTTTGGAACGCACGCTGGAAATCGTGGTGGACCAGTTTGGCTACGCCGAAGCCGCCATTTCCCTGCTGGTCAACGATGAAATGATGGAGGTTGCCGCCACCTCCGGCACCCGGGGTTTCAGTTATCGCCCTGGCTATCAGCAGGAAATCGGGAAGGGCATTATTGGGCACGTTGCGAAAACGCGCAAAGCTCATCTCACCGGAGATGTGGCACAGGACCCTTATTACTTTTCCTCGGCGGAGCGGAACGGTTCGGCGATCGGCGTTCCCATGCTGGATAAGGAAAACCTGCTCGGGATTATTTATGTGGAAAGCGCTCTTCGGAATACGCTCCAGGCAGACGACGTGGAGACCCTCCAGACCCTGGCGAACCAGGTCGCCACTGCCCTCCAGAAGGCGCGCCTGCATGCCCGCACCCAGGAGCATCTGCAGGTGATGACCGCCCTGCAATCCATCTCCCATGTGATCACCTCCTCGCTGGAGGTGAATGAGATCCTGAACAATGTGATTAAGCTTCTAAGGGATTCGTTCGGCTACACCTACATTGCCATTTACCTGCTGGACGGTGAGGTCCTGCGCATGGGTGCCCAGCTCGGCTACCCGGACGACATGCTCATCCCCGAAATCGCCATCACGGCTGGTGTGATCGGGAGGACGGCGCGTCTTAAAAAGATACAGTTCATCCGCGATGTGAATACAGACCCTGATTTTCTGCGGGCATCTTACGAGGTGAAAAGCGAGATCGCCGTCCCGTTGTTAAAGGATGAACATGTGCTGGGCGTCCTGAACGTAGAAGCGGAGTACAGCGCCCTCCTGGACGAAAATGATGTCAAGCTCCTGAATGCGTTGGCGGGCTCGATCGCCGTCGCGATCGACAATGCCCACCTGCATGCCGAGGTCAAGCGTATTGCAATGACAGATGTCATCAGCGGGCTCGCCAACCGCCGCGCCTTCGACGAGATCCTGGTCGCCGAGATGACGCGCGCCAGCCGCTACAGTCAGCCCATTTCGCTGATCATTCTCGACCTGGATTCCTTCAAGGAATACAACGACAAGTGGGGGCACCCTGCCGGCGACGTGCGGCTGCGAGAGATCGCCGACCTGCTGCGTGCCAATGTCCGTGAACCGGATGTAGCAGCTCGCTACGGCGGCGAGGAGTTTGCGGTGATCCTTCCGAACACCGGCAAGAGCGGTGCGATTCGGCTTGCAGAACGACTGCGCTATTCTGCCGAACTGAGCGCGCCCCAACAGCAAACCCTTGGTTCTCCTGTATCGGGCTATACCCTCAGCCTGGGGGTCGCCACGTATCCCGATGACGCCACGTCGGTGGAAAAACTGCTCCTCATGGCAGACAATGCCGAACTGATGGCAAAGCGACTCGGGAAGAACCGTGTCTGCGCCGCCAACTCTCCAGACATCGTCTGGACTCGCTAACCTATTTCCTGCCCTCCATTCCATGCCTGATACTCCACCCACCTCCTTCCGAATTGCGGACCGGCTGGCGTTATTCCCCGATTCCACCCGCATCCAAAGTGACTCGCTGTTTATCGCGGGCCACGACCTTGCCGCTCTCGCAGACCGATACGGAACGCCGTTATACCTCTACGATCGTCTCACGCTGGATGCCTCCGTCAGCGCCTACATGGATGCGTTATCTGCTTTCTATCCATCTCCCTCTCACATCACCTATGCAGGCAAAGCCTTCCTGTGCAAGGCCCTCGCCGAGTGGACACAGACGCATGACCTCCTTGTCGATTGTACAGGCGAAGGGGAGATCGCCATTGCGGTTGCGGGCGGCGTACCGCGCGAGAACA
>JAICQC010000394.1 GCA_025938055.1 Anaerolineales bacterium
CCGGTCTTCGTCGAAGCGAATACTTCGAATAGCACGCAGGTCAACGTGGAAATCGCGCCGCTTTCCGTGGGCGAGCGGCTCCAGTGGGAGCAAAAAGGCGGCACGATCAACGACGTCAGCTGCCTGGACCGCACGCCCGTCTTTGGAATCGTCAGAATTACCAGCGTGGACGATATCAAGGACGCTTTGCAGTTTGCACGCGAGAACAAACTCAAAGTGTCGATGGCGGGGGTGCGTCACAGCATGGGCGGGCAGGCATTCTATAAGAACAATCTTGTTCTCGATATGAAAGGCTTCAGCAGCATCCAGTTGAACGAAGCCGCGAAAACCATCACCGTCCAGAGCGGCGCGACCTGGCACGACATCCAGAGCTTCCTGCACCCGAAGTACGCAGTGAAGTCCATGCAGTCCACCGACATCTTCACGGTGGGCGGCTCGATTTCGGTTAATGCGCACGGCATGGACCACCTCGCCGGCTCGGTGGGCAGCTCCATCCGCGCCATGCGGGTCATGCTGGCGGATGGCAGCATCGTCAACGTCAGCCGGGAGGAAAACCCCGACCTGTTCCACCTTATCGTCGGCGGATACGGCTTGTTCGGAGTCATCCTGGATGTGGATCTCGAGATCGTGGACAACGACATCTATCAAACCGAGCGCCAGGTGGTGAGTTATCAGGACTTCCCTGAGATATTCGAGAACGAGATCCTGCCGGACCCGAATCTCGGTCTCTTCTACGGGCATCTCTCCACCGCACCCGCCTCCCTGCTCGACGAAATGATCTTTTATAAATACACAAAAGTGGATATCGGTGATGCCGAAATTCCTGCGCTGGGGGAAGTGTCAGGCACCAAACTACGCCGTTTCGTCCTGAACTTTTCCAAGAAGGGTAGCGCTGCCATGAACATCAAGTGGTATCTCGAGAAAAACGTCGAGCCGATGCTGGAGTCCTGCACAGTGGTGCCGCGCACCCGGGCGATGGCGGAAGGGGAGGCGTGTTTTGTCTCCCGCAACGAGCCAATGCACGATTCGGTCAAGTACACGCGCAACAACCTGAAAGGTGAGACAGACATCCTGCACGAATACTTCATCCCGCGCGACCAGTTCATCACGTTTATCGATGGGCTGCGACGGATCGTTCGTGACCACGGCGTGAACCTGCTCAACGCTTCTGTACGCGTCATTCACCCTGAAAGCAACTTCCTGAACTACGCGCCCGGCGAGATGTACTCGATCGTGCTCTACATCAACCAGCCGACGACGCCCGAAGGCAATGAGAAGATGGGCATCGTAACGCGGGAATTAATTGACCTTACCGCCGATGTGAACGGGCGTTTCTTCCTTCCCTACCAGCTTCATTACACGCCCGAGCAACTCCAGCGTTCCTATCCCATGATCGGCGACTTCTTCGCCGCGAAAAAGTCTTATGACCCCGATGGCTTGTTCACGAATACGTGGTATGAGAAGTATGGGAAATAATCTGTCATTGTGAGGAGGCTTCAGCCCGACGAAGCAATCTCCAGTTTAGTAAGGAGATTGCTTTGCTCGCTACCGCTCACTCGCAATGACAGATTTCTCAAGAAACCCTAGCACCACCTCAATAAACTTTTCATGATCTTCCACATGCGGGATGTGATTGACTCCCTCCATCAAGACTAACTCAGCGTTCGGCAGGATGCTCTGTAAATATTCTCCCTCCTTCAATGGGATGATGGTGTCGCTATCGCCCCAGATGATCAATGCAGGCATGTTTAGCCTTTGATAATTAACAGGGTCGCTTGTCAGTGAAATTCCCTGAGGTCCCAGCACTGTCTGAAGCCAGTCTCCCAGCGTGTTCGTGGCATCCTGCAAAACCAATGGTTCTTGCAGGATCTTTATTTTGTCTTCTGTCGCGTTGGCGGGGTCCAGAATCATTGCGGAGATTAACATCCTCGTAAACAGCGGATTGGTCGCAGTCGCGGCAAGAACGGGGTTTCGCACGGAAGGTGTTCCCAGGAATACTTCAAGGGCTGAAGGGTTTTGAGTTTCCGGTGCAGGTTTCAGATTGAGATTCAACCCGCCAATATCGGCAAGGACCAGGGCGTCGATCTGGTCAGGGATCATCAAGGCCGTTTCCATCGTCGCGCCGCCACCGAAGGAATGACCAAGTAGGATGGCGCGTTCGATTCCCAGAGCATCCATCAAGGCAACGATTCGCTTTGCCTGGTCAGCGTTTCCATACGAAGGTGTGGACGGTCGTTCAGAATATCCAAACGGAGGGATGTCGATGGCGATACAGCGATATCCCGCTTCTGCCAGCGGAATCATCGTTTCGCGCCAGAGTCCGCTCCAGGCAGCGGTGCCGTGTATCAATAGAATGACCTGTCCGTCTGCGGGACCCATCTCCTGGATGAACAGTTCCACATCTCCCGCCTGCACAAATCGCCCCGTAGACGGCGCGGCTTCGTGTCGTGTTTTCGTCTCACGCAGGTTTGATTGCAGTGTGAAAAACAGAATCACCGCGAGGAGCAAAACCAGGATCGCGGCGAGTGATTTGAGGATGTATCCCAGCCATGTTTTCATAATAATTTCTACCTCGTTGGTTGAGTAGACAGCGATGTTCTTTCGCTGCCGTACCGAAACCAACAAGTTTCAAAAGTAATTTTGTAACAAGAGTTTCCTTGTCTCCTGGTGGTTTCAATACGGGCTTCGCATTTGCTCAGCCCTACTCAACCACCGGGCTCACTTAATAATCATACATATGCTCGAACTGCACGTCCTCCCTGCTTTTCAACTCCTCAAAGAACAGAGGCAGGTCAGACACGCGAACTTTGACGGCGATGCGAGTTTGCCCTGCCTGAGTCAGGATCGGGAGGTCGAAGAGATAGTCTCCGTATTCGAATTCATAGTCTGCATCCTGTAAACCCAGTAGGGTCACAAGTATTTCATCGTTGCCTGCGATTTCCACCAGCGTTACACCGCGCTCCATGAGTCGGGGAACTGTATCGGAAAAATATTCGAAGCGCGTGATGCGGATGAGTTGCCGTTTGTTGTCAAGTGTTTCCACCGCTTCCAGGTCGCTGCTCAGCATATCATCCGTAATGCCCCCGGTCACCGCGTAGATTTTTTCCACATCTGCGCCGCCGTAGGTCGCCTGCGCGCCGAGGTTAGTCAGGCTGCTGTACAAAAGCTTTCCCCCGTATTCCACCGTCAGGGCGAGCTTACGTTCCCACTTGCGGAGCGGATCCGGTCCCCAAAGGCTGGTCTCGCTCCACAAGCCTTCCAGCGTTTCGCGGAACGGAAAGAAATACCACGGGATCTCGTGCATGAATTCGCCATAGTCCCGCGCCACGCGCGCGGCGTAGGCTTCCTCCTCGGTCGGCGTATCCGAACTCAGCCAGTCTGTGATACGCCCAACCGTCCCTTCATAAGCGCCCTTGAGCATGTTCTCGGCTGTGAAGCTGGTGCCGATGAATGCCAGCGTGAACTGTGAATCGCCATTGAACGGATACCTGCCGCGGATTTCATTGCACACGTCCACGTAACTCTGCCAGAATTGCCCGACCGCGCGGAAATACGGGAAGTCACTCGAGCTGTTGCTCGCGATGAAGTCTGCATATTCGTCCGTGCTGTAGACGATATACCACTCGGGGAGCGTGAGATAGGTTTTGGATTCGGGACGATAATAATCGGGAATTTCCCGGACTGCCTCGCGGATTGCCGCGTCCTCTGAAGCGGGTTCCCCAACGGGCGCGGGAGGGTTCTCCCATACCCGGCAGGCGATCCAGACGCGCGGCAAATTCACGATGGAAGGTCCCAGCGCAATCAGGAGCGCTGTCCAGACGAAGATCGCGATACAGCCTGGGCGACGCCTGCGTCTATTCATTTTGCGCAAGGCGCTTGCTCAATACAAAGCCGATGAAGACGGCGATCCCACCGATAGCGATGTGGGGAATATTTGCAAAAAACCTGGTGCCCAGATCGAGGGGAGTAATTCCCTGGAGAAAAATTCCTCCATCAAGATAGCCCTGCCCGAAAAAGAATCCCATCACACCATCCAGCCCGTAGATAATTCCGAATAACTTGAAATAGAAAACAGATGCTTTAAAGGAATGCCACGCCGCGATTGCCGCCCATACACCGGATGCATAGTGCAAAAGGTCATCATACCATTGCAGGCTAAATATCCCCAGCGTGACGCCGTGTTCATCATTGATCATTGGGATGTGAGCCAGCGAGCCGAGAAAGAAAAACATAAAGGCATATACCCAGGCAAGCCTTTGGACAGTGAGTTTCATGAGTGCTCCTTTGGACAAAAATGTACAAGCCTAATGAATATTGTAGCATGTCTGTCAAGGTCAACAGCAAAACGCCACACTCGTCGAGTGTGGCGTTTACTTAGGAGCCCTGCCTGTGCAGCCTGATTGTCTGCCAGGCGGTATTTGCCACCCACAGGCAGTACAGGA
>JAICQC010000276.1 GCA_025938055.1 Anaerolineales bacterium
AGAAAATGGGTTGCTGAGGCAGGCGCGCGGGGAATGCCTTCATGCCGCCATCATAGATCAACGCTAATTCCTGCAAACCGACCGAACGATAAAGGGTCATGTTGTTCTGGAAACTGTCCATTATCCAATTGTAAAGCCCCTTCGGCTTGGCGTGCATCTTTGCGAGGTATCCTCATTTACGCAGCAGAGGAACTTCACGGTCCCTTTGCTTTGATTACATGCTCGCTCGCGCTACGCGGAAAGCCAGCCGCCGTCCGTGTGGAGATTGCCGCGTCGCACACCTGCCCTGGCGGACGGCGCCAGGGAAAGATGCCCTCGCAATGACACTGTTAAAGAGGGGCTCGCTGCGTTTATAATTAGGGCATACTCTTTATTGGATATGGAACCATGATCTATCACCTCTCCAGCCAGGCAGCAATCTCACGTCAAAAGTTCAGCAGGGAATCCTGGGTCCGGGTCTTGAGTCTTGGGCTGTTTTACGGCTGGCAGCCGATGGGGACGCGCGTCCCCTCCATGACGGAGCTGCATGGTCTGATCGATGAATACTGGGATGGCACCTATCTGACCAACGACGGTCAGATCGTGGTCGCGGAGGATGCCCTGGCGCTGGGGCGCGCTCTGTACAAATCCCTGGACGATATTCCCGATTTCAATCTGGAAGTTTCCCCGCCTGACCTGAGCAAGGTGAACCCATTCGAGTACTTTGCAGGGGATGGAAAACAGCAATTAACCGATTTCGTGAAGTTTTGCAGGCTGGGAAGTTTCTTGATATTGAGGATTTAGCAGCTCCGGCTTGTCACAGACATGGCGTTCGCAGAGCAGCAAGCCCGCCCTACCACTGAAACCATGGGGTTATTAGAATGCCCTGTACATGGCAATGTACAGCAGGCTGGCAATTGCACAGGTCGCCAGCATCACGGGCAAGCCGCGACGGTTCCATAAGCGTGACGTGATGGGTGTTCGTGTTTTTTCGGAGAGGGAGGCAACAATGATATTGGCAGTCGAACCAATAATTGTTCCGTTCCCTCCAAACCCCGCGCCGAATGCCAGCGCCCACCATAATGGTGTGACGTCCATGCCCGTTTCGCCAAGCCCGTGAATGACGGGGATCAGGGCAATAGTAATCGGGATATTATCAACTACGGCGGAAAGTACAGCCACGATCCAGATCAGGCTGACCCCAAACCATATCGGGGGGATACGGGACATGCCCTCCAGCAGACGAACAATGCTTTCCAACACACCCGCAGACTCCAATCCGCCGACCATGACAAAAAGAGCCGAAAAGAAAATCAGTACGCTCCACTCCACTCGTTTAAAGGTTGCCTGCATATCCGGCTGTACCCAGAGCAACGCGGCAGCCGCAGCACTTACAGCGATAAATGAAGGACTGATATGCAGGAAGTGATGGACAAAGAATAACAGGATGGCTGCACCCAGGATGATCAGGACCCGGCGGGCAGTCTTGGGATCATCAAGGGACTCACCTGGATTCAGACTCATGACAGCCTGGGCATTGCCTGGCTGCTTCGACAATTCATCACGGAACAGGAAGCGCAGCAGGACTAATGTAACCACCCATACGACCGCCACAATCGGAAGAGAATAAATAAGAAAGTCAGTGAAGGAAAGTCCGGCTGCCGAGCCAATGAGCACGTTTGGCGGGTCGCCAACCAACGTTGCTACCCCACCTGTATTTGAAAGCAAGGCTTCAGCAATCAGGTAGGGGAGTGGGCTCATCCCGAGGATCTCACAAATCAGAATCGTTACCGGCGCAATGAGGACGACGGTAGTTACATTATCGAGAAACATCGAAAGGACAGTCGTGACGCTGCTGAGTAAGACAAACAGGCGCACGGGCTTTCCCCGGGAGGCTCGCGCCGCCCATACGGCAAGATATTGAAAAAATCCCGTTGGCTCGAGCATGGCAACCAGGAGCATCATGCCCAGCAAGAGCCCCAGCGTATTGAAGTCGACCGCCTCCAGGGCAGCTTCTTCTGAATAAAACCCCAGGAGTTTCCCAGCCCCAACCATACAAACCGCCCCAAAAATCCCAATGATGGAGCGATGGACCTTCTCCGAAAGAATCAATACGAGGCTCACTGTGAAGATCAGGCTTGAAAGGATGGCGGAAATCAACATCGCTACTCCACTTTGACCCAGCCGGAAAGAATGGTCGTCCCAATGTCCACCCGTGATGCCACCCCGACGAGTTTCCTATTCTCCGAGACGACAGGCATATCATGCAGATCATGCTGCAGCATCAGAGCGTAGGCGCGCAACAATCCGCTGTCTTCATAGACGGTGATGGCAGGCTTTAGAATGGATCGAATGGATCCATCAAGCGTACTTGCCGGGGGGATGGTGGTTTCCACCGCGCCAAAGTCGTGGACGAAATCCAGGTCTGCAATGAAGTTTATAAAGTCCGGGAGCTGAAGATTAAGAAGGTCACGCAAGCCAACAACTCCAATCGGTTTTTCATCCTTATCAAGGACAGGCAAGAGCCCGACATGTTTTTGCACGAAAACCGCGGCGGCTTCACGTATGCTGGCTGTGTCTGGAATAGAGACCACATTACGTTTCATACACACACTAATATTCATTCGTTCTCCTTGATTCTTCACCATCACACCACCAGTCCAGAGAATCAATTACAGACGATGCCGTTCTACACTCCTGTGAGCTGCGAACTTATAGCCCAGAGGTTTTTTTGCGTTTCTCTGTTGTAGGCATATTTATTGGCTTTCACTTCCACGCCCGGCGCTTCCCAATACTTACCGGTCTGTTGTTCGGCAGCAGGGTCGGCGGCAAGCCATACGTAGGTCTCTGCCATCTTTTCAGGCGTCATGGCGAATTTGCGCTTGAGTGCATACATTTTCATCAGCCACTTTGGCAGGTGTGCAAGCCGTTCATTTGGAATGGCAACGTTGCCGACGCGTACGCAATGCACGCTTACCCCTGTACCTCGAAGTCGTTCCGCCAGTTCAAACGTAAACATAACCTGAGCCTGCTTGGAATGGTAATAGGCGTGCTGCAGATTAAACTTCCGCTCGCCATACAGGTTATCGAACTCAATATCCAGGAAGGGGTAGGAAATTAATCCTTTGCTTGCGACGGTGATCACCCGGCTGGGAGCACTCGCCTTGAGAACGTCCAGCAGCAAATGGGTCAACAAGAAAGGCCCCAGATGGTTGGTGGCAAACACACTTTCCAGTCCCTCAGGGGTAAAACTGGGTTCTTTTTGGATGTGATCAAAGTTCGCGGCATTATGGATCAACACATCGAGACTTTCATGGCGCTGGCTGAATGTACCGACAAACTGATGTATAGAGTTCTGTGAAGACATATCCACTTGTATCAGTTCCACGTTAGAGCTATTTGCTGCCTGCCTGGCCTCTTTCACCGCCTGCTCGCCTCGATCCTTCGAACGGCATGCCAGCACAACCGATGCGCCAAGCCTTGCCAGTTGAATCACCGCGGCTTTTCCGATCCCCGAATTCCCACCGGTAATGATGATCGTCTTATTGTGTAAATCGTAATCCATGCGTTTCTCCAAAGAAGATAGGTGCGAAGCCAGCTTGGTTTTCAAGAGTATCCCTACCAGAAACGGCTGAGATGTTCATTTTATCAAACCAGTCCGGGAAGCAGTGCAGCGCCTATGGAATATTGTACAATACGAATCTTCTATGTCCTGATGATCGTGCTTCCACGACACAGCACATATTGTTGAATCAGAAAGAAACCTCATGACCAATGCAAATACATCCTTCGCACAGCGAAGCCTGAAAAAAATCCATTTCAATCATCAGGATATGGACTACTATCTTTCCTGGATCCTTGGCCGCGAAATTTACGACGGCAGCGACCATGAGGAGTGTCTATCCACAGCCAGAAGGATCACCGATGCAGATGCAGACAGCTGGCAGCGGGAATGGGGCATCCTGGCAGCACAGGTCCAACAGCAGGCTGAGGGGGCCCTGCAAAACGGTGAACGGGAAACCGCACGCAAGGTATTCCTGCGAGCCAGCACCTACCATCGTGCGCCGCTCTTCATCATGGGTCGGCACCATTCTGACTTCTACCGCCGCTGGCAGGCAATGCAGACCTGCTTCCAAAAAGCCGCGCAACTTTCCAATCCAGTCATCGAACCCATCGAAGTCCCATTTAACGGACATATTTTGCCAGGTTATTTCTGGAAGGCAGACAACAATCCGGAGCCTCGCCCGACTCTGATCATAGTGGGAGGCGTCGAAACCTGGGCAGAGGACTGTTACTTTATGATCGGTCCGGTGGGTGCAGAGCGAGGCTATAACGTCATCACCGCTGACCTTGCAGGACAGGGCATGAATCCAGATCGGGGTTTGCATTTCGGCGCGCGCATGGAAGTCACTGCCAGGGCATTGGTGGATTACGCGCTCTCTCGTCCAGAAGTGGACCCGGACCGGCTCGCGCTGTTCGGTTTTAGCTGGGGCGGGCATATTGCTTTCAAAGCCGCACGCTTTGACCCGCGCATCAAGGCGATGATTGCCAACCCACCCATGCCAGATGTTTTTCGTTCTGTCCTTGCCCAGCAAAAGGGTCATAACCGGCACGATCCGGTCAGCCGCACGGCGTTCGACCAGATCGTTTGGCGCTTCGGTCTAAAGATCAGTTTTCACCCCAGAGACATTGCCGCGCGTTTCGGCAAAGCCTGGGACTATCTGACGAATGGGAAAGTGAATGTGAACCAGATCCACTGCCCAACCCTCTTGCTTGCAGGCGAAGGCGAAGCACCTGTGACACTTGATATCGTTCGCGAGTGTTTTGAGCAGCTTCCCAACCCACAAAAGAAGATGATCATATTTACCAGAGAAGAGGGCGGCGAGGCGCATTGTCAGGTGGATAACCTGGCATTGCCCAACCGGACGATCTTCGACTGGCTGGACGAGGTTTGGCAGAGCAGGTAAGTTGTCACTCAACTCGTTTGGTCGGCATTGCGCCACCAATAAAATGTGGCGGCAAGTCCTAGCAGGCTGGTAAGGATGACGAGCAGATAACTGTGGGAACCAATAAGCTCTGCGCGTGGACCCGCAGCTCCGCTGAATAGTGCAGGCACTGACCACGGGAACCAATCTCCCCAGCCGGTGATCGCCGCAATCTGAGCAAGAATCACCGTGAAGATTGTCCAGCCAATGGGGAGCAGGTCACCGCGACCGAGGCTCGCCAGCAGCGCAACAAGGGACAACAATCCAATTGTCAGCATGCTGGTGCCGATCACATCCATGAACCCCCTACGCAGCAGTTGCTGAGACCAGCCCGGAATGTCCACCAGGCTGCCGATCACGAGCCCAAGCCCAAAGATAAATAGAGATAGCGCCAGCGTCCACACCGCGATGACTACAAACTTAGCTGCGATAATTGCTTCCCGCGCGGTAGGCAATGCCAGTAATTCCTTTGCTGTATGGTCTGAGAACTCGCGCCCAAATACCCAGGTTGTGATGATGGCAAACAGGATGGCGCCGCCAACTGCAACCGCCTGCGCCAGAATACCGAAGAAGGTGGGCCAGTCGGCGACCCCCGCCACAAGCTGGGCTTTTGCGGTGATCAGACCCATCGAGCGCGCCGCAGCGGGGTCCTTCAAAATGATCATAAATAGACCGCCCATCAATGGCATAATGGAAAACCCAAGAACCGTGAAGAGAGGGACTTTGGAACGGCGTACTTTAAGCGCCTCTGCCCACAGCGCAGCAGAAAAGCCCTTCATTTCTCGCCTCCCGTTAATTGCAGGAAGTGTCCTTCAAGGTCCTGCTGTTCGACACTAAGTCTCGTTGGCGGCGTACCCGAATTGACCAGGATCTGCGCAATATTATCCGGGTGCTCGATCGCATGGTCACTGTCCATCACGATGCTTCCATCCTCCACCAGGGGCTTGTACCCCGCACTTTGAAGACTGAGACGCGCAGCCTCCATATTGCGCGCCCTGACGACCAGCCGCTTTGCGCGCAGCTTCTCCAGGCTGTCTGTATCCAGTTCCTCGATCAGGCGTCCCCTGTGGATGATGCCGATTCGTGTGGCAAGCCGGTCCACTTCTGTCAGGATGTGGCTGGACATGAAGATCGTCACTCCTTGTTCGCGCGCCAGCCGTGCCAGCAGCCCACGGATTTCCACTACTCCCGCCGGGTCGAGCCCGTTGGCTGGTTCGTCGAGGATCAAAAGCTCGGGGGCATGCAGCAGAGCGCGTGCAAGCCCAAGCCTCTGAAGATTGCCGCTCGAAAGCGTGCCT
>JAICQC010000298.1 GCA_025938055.1 Anaerolineales bacterium
GAAGTGGATTATGAATAAAGATCTGTTGAACCAACTACCGGCTGATGAACAGCCCATCGCCTCAAAACTGGATTCCCTGGCGGAAGATATGCAGCTTACCCCCGCGTTTCAAGCGGAGCTGGAGACTCAATTGATGGATACGTACAAAACAAAAACACAGCCTGCCCGGAGATGGCAGGCAAAAATCATCCCATCCCTGGGGTGGGCAATCCTGATTGTCGCAGCGGTATTCGCGCTCAACTGGACCGTTCGTTCCCTTGTTCCCGCCCAGCCCTCGGCTCCGGTAGAAACGGCAGTTCCGGAACTGCCGTTTTCCGGCCAAGTAAGGCAGGGAAATATCTGTGCTGGTCCACTAGCTCTTGCTCATAGCTTCAAAGTGTTCATCACGAATGACGATAAAACCGGTTTTATAGAGATCGACCAAGAAAATACTCTTGGCGAGGCGCGTTCCTTTGACTGGTCACCCGATGGCGAGCAACTGGCAATTTTCGGGAATACGACAGGGCACGGCAATATCTATTTCACAGATCAGGCTGGGAGGCAGGTCGATTCGCTTTCCGGCTTGGAAACAGGATATCTGAGGGATGCCGCCTGGTCACGCGATGGAAAACAGATTGTGATGTGGTCAAGCCAGAACAACCAGATCTTGTACGTGCTCAACACAGAAGGAAACGATCTGGTCGAGAGGCAACTCGAAGTACATATCCTCGGGACCCCGCAATTTGCGCCGGATGGTGAGAGCATCATCTTTCATGGTTCCGATGTCACCTCTGCTGGGCTCTTCGAAGTGAAATTGGGCGATGGGCAAGTCAGCCTCATCAACCCGCTGGTGGAAGATGAAAGCGGTTTCGCTTTCTCTCCAGACGGCTCACGCCTGGCGTATGTGGAAATGGACCGTGAGACAGGTCAAGCCCGTGTCATCGCGGAGGAGATCGCGAGTCGTAACGAGACTGTGCTGGGAACACTGCCCATCCCACAAGGATCTGGCTCGTCCATCCCGGAGGCTGCGAACCTGAGCTGGTCGCCTGATGGCACCTTTCTTGTATTCGATTTTGGGCAATTCGCTTCACAGCGGGCGATTTACCTGGCTCATGCAGATGGCAGCGGATTGATTCAGATAATAGAGTCGGGGTATGCGCCGACGATTTCATCTGATGGGAGATGTCTGGCGTATATCAGCAATAAACAGGTGTTCCTCCTCAATCTGGTTGAAGTCCCCTCAACCGCGGCACCTGTTCTCCTGGCAGACCTCCCTGCCGGAAGGAACACGCCTGATCTGGATAAACTGCAATGGCAACCGGGGAAGATTCCGTAAACACGATAATGCTGGTTTATGCAGACCTCCGGGGTTGCTCCCGGAGGTCTCTTTGTTTTAGAATGAAGGGATAATTACAGATTCGATAAATGCCTGAAATGAACAAGGAAGTACAAGCCTTATAATGAAACAGCCGGGCGGGCGCGTTCGGGGTCTATCGCGACGCGGCGGAATTACATCGCTCGCTGGACGAACTCGGTGTGCTACCATAAGGAACACAAATATGAAAAATCATCCAGGTAATTGGGCTGGAAATTACACATACCGCGCCGCGCAGATCCATCAGCCCGAGACGGTTGAACAGATTCAAGAGTTGGTAAAACGCTGCGTCAAGGTAAAGGCGCTTGGCACGCGCCATTCCTTCAATGACATTGCCGATTCACCCGGAGACCTCGTTTCCCTCGAGCACTTTAATAAAATCATGGAGCTTGACCGCACACGGCAGACCATCACTGTAGAGGCTGGGGTCCGCTATGGGCAGCTTGCCCGCTGGCTGCACGAGGAAGGATATGCCCTGCACAACCTGGCTTCACTACCGCACATTTCGGTGGCAGGCGCGTGCACCACGGCAACTCATGGCTCCGGCGACCGTCATGGAAACCTGGCGACCGCGGTATCGGCACTGGAAATGGTGACAGCGAATGGGGAGCTCGTCAGTTTATCCCGCGAACACGACAGGGAGGTTTTTGAAGGTGCGGTCGTCGGGCTGGGCGGACTCGGCGTGGTCACCACGCTCACACTCGACATCTCTCCGACCTTCCAGATGCAACAGGACGTGTATGAAAACCTTCCGCTTGCAGAGTTGGAAGAACACTATGACGAACTGACATCCAGCATCTACAGCGTCAGCCTGTTTACCGATTGGCGCGATTCCCTAATCAACCAGGTCTGGTTGAAGCGCCATGTCCCGGATGGGATTTCGGTCAAAGCAGAGCCGCAGTTATTTGGAGCGAGGCTCGCCACGAGCCATCTACATCCCATCCCGAACCTTTCCGCCGAAAATTGCACGGAGCAATTAGGCATATGCGGTCCGTGGTTCGAGCGCCTGCCTCACTTCCGCATGGACTTTACGCCCAGCAGTGGCGAAGAATTGCAAAGTGAGTACATCATCCCTCGCCGGCATGCCTTTGCGGCCCTGCACGCCATCGACGGATTGCGGAATCGTATCGCCCCGCTGCTCCAGATCTCAGAGGTACGCACTATCGCCGCGGACAACCTGTGGATGAGCCCCTGCTATAAACAGGACTGTGTCGCCATCCACTTCACATGGAAAAAAGACTGGGAAGGTGTCAGAAGCCTGCTGCCGATGATCGAGGAAGGGCTTGCCCCGTTTGATGCCCGGCCTCACTGGGCGAAGCTGTTTACAATTCCCTACGAACGTCTTCGATCCCTCTATGAGAAAATACCGAATTTTCAGAAACTGCTTCAGCATTATGATCCGAATGGCAAATTCCGCAATGAATTCCTGGATAAGCATATTTTTGGAACTTAACTATGAACACGTCAAATTCACGGACTGCCCTAGATACCCTCGCCTGGCTCATCGAAGAAGCGTTCGACGGCGACCCATCTCATTCGCTGCTTGCCAACCTGCGTGACTTGCGCGAGGAGGATTGGATTGCCACACCGAGCGCGAGCGGACGCTCGATTGCTGGCATTCTGGAGCATGTCGGCTGGTCGAAGTGGATGTATGAGGATTATGCCTTCGGTTCCGCTTCGATGCGTGGAGACCAGCTTCCGCTCATACCCGAGGGAGGTGTGCGTTCTCGCCCTCCAGCTGAACTGCTTGCCTGGCTGACGGAGGGACACCGCCGCTGGCTTGCCTCCGTCCGCGCGCTTGCAGACGACTCCGAGCTGGAGCGCGAGAGGCTTACGAACTGGGGCGAACGACTCTCCACGCGAGTCATCATCCGCATCATGATCGCCCACGACCTGTATCATGCCGGTGAGATCAATCACCTGCGCGCCCTGCTCCAATCTACCGACCGCTGGCCCTACGACTAGCATCGCAACTTTTGCCGCCCTGCTTCGTAAACTTCTTTAACACACGAAAGGAGTTTATTGTTATGACCAACCAGCTTTCGCAGATCAGATGGTGGAGGATCACATGGACAGCGCTGACGGTCTATGGCGCCAGTTTCCTGATCGTCTTTCTGATTGTCACCGCGTATGCTCTCTTCCTTGGGTTCGAGGCGCGCGGCGCGCCAGATCAAGCGATGATCCAGGCGTTTGCCAACCAATATGCTCCGTGGCTCGGACCGATTAGCCTCGTCATGTTTACTTTCCTGGGAGCCATATGGCTGGGAAGTTTCGTCAAAACGGGACTCCAGCTTCACGGTCTCGTTTTAGGCGCTCTGGTTAGTCTGGTAAATATTATCTTTGATATCAGCTCACTCAGCCTCGCAACCCTGGGTATTACACTGCTGGTCATCGCTGCAGGCTGGCTCGGCGGAAGACTGGCACATAGAAGGTAACACGCAAGATATATTAGAAAATGGACAGTGCTTCGTTCACTGTCCATTTTCCAATTATGGTATCCTTTCGTGCATGAATCCCATCGCTTCCATTCTGGATTGTCACCCGGTTCTCGTGATCGATGGCGCGCTCGCCACGGAACTGGAGCGCCGCGGCTGTGATCTGAGCGATGATTTATGGTCTGCCAGGATATTACTCGAGCAGCCTGAGAGCATCAAACGCGTCCACCTTGATTATTTCAAGGCAGGGGCAGATTGTGCCATCACTGCCAGTTATCAAGCTACGGTCGAGGGTTTTGCCCGGCGCGGGTTGCATGAAAAAGAAGCCATCACGTTGATGCAAAAATCGGTGGAACTTGCCATGGAAGCCCGGGATGAATTCTGGGTGGAGGACACCAACCACCAAGGTGGATCAAAACCGTTCATCGCAGCGTCAGTGGGACCCTACGGCGCGTTCCTGGCAGATGGCTCGGAATACCGCGGCAACTATGGGCTCAGCGAAAAAGAACTGATGGATTTCCACCGCCCGCGCATGAAGGCGTTGATTGAAGCTGGGGCAGATATGCTTGCCTGTGAAACAATCCCCTGCCTGATCGAAGCGCAGGCAATCGCGAAGCTGCTCAAGGAATTCCCAGACGTCACAGCCTGGGTTAGTTTCAGTGCGCGTGATGAAAAGCATATCTCAGAGGGTCAGGTCTTCGCAGATTGCGTGAAGCAGCTGGAACGTCATCCACAGATCGCGGCAATTGGAATTAATTGTACGTCACCGAAACACATCCCCGCACTGATCCGAGCGGCAAAGAAGGTGACGCAGAAACCCGTTCTTGTATATCCTAACTCCGGCGAAAAATACGACGCGGCAAAAAATGAATGGGATGGTCATCCTGTTCTTGATTCGTTTGGGGAACAGGCGCGTGAGTGGTACGATGCCGGTGCTCGTCTACTCGGCGGCTGCTGCCGCACCACGCCTGAGGATATACGTGTGATTGCGAGCTGGGCGCGCTCCTCGCGCTGATTGGAAGACTTCTTTTATGGAGATACTACATGAATGCCATCCGCATGGTCGAACCGGGCAAGCCATTGGAGCTGCAGCGAATTCCCATCCCTTCGGCGGGCGAGGAGGATGTACTGGTACGCGTGCGCGCCGCGGGAATCTGTCATTCCGACGCGCATTACCGCGCCGGGCGCTCGAGCATGGGAGAGCTGCCGATCACGCTTGGGCATGAGGTCGCGGGGGAAGTGGAATGGGTCGGGGCAAAGGTGACGACTCTCAAGGCGGGTGAGCGCGTCTGTGTCCATTACAACATCTCATGCGGAGATTGTTACCAGTGCAAAGCCGGGAATGAACAATTCTGCACTACAGTGAAGATGATCGGTCACCACATCGATGGCGGCTATGCCGAATATATCGCGATGCCTGCCCGCAACGCCATTCCCCTACCTGAGGAAATTTCATTCGAGGAAGGCGCGACGCTGATGTGCGCCTCCGCAACGGCGTTCCACGCGCTGCGCAGAGGCAGGCTGAAAGCCGGTGAGACGGCGGCGGTCTTCGGCGTGGGGGGACTCGGCATGTCTGCCATCCAGCTGGCAAAAGCCATGGGCGCGGCGGAGGTCTATGCAGTGGATATCAAACTGGACAAGCTCGAGCTTGCCTCAGAATATGGCGCGGTCCCCGTTCATGCCAGCCGTGTGGATGCAGTGCAGGAGATCCGAACATTGACGAAAGGCAAAGGCGTGGACGTCGCGCTGGAGATGATCGGCTTGCCAGTCACGATGAAACAAACCATCGATTCGCTCGGAGTGCTGGGGCGGGCGGTGATCGTGGGTCTCTGTCAGTCTCCGCTGGAAGTCCATCCCTATCAAACCTTGATCGGTTATGAAGCGGAAATCATCGGCTCGAACGACCATCTCCTGCAGGAGCTGCCTTTGCTGATCGATATGGCGCGCCGGAAGATCCTGGATACCTCCC
>JAICQC010000469.1 GCA_025938055.1 Anaerolineales bacterium
AACATAGCAAGGGATAAAGGAGGACAACATGTATAAGAAAGCCATTACCCAATTGTTTTTGTTGATACTCTTGGTTTCATGCGCCAGCCCTACTTTACAACCGACTGCAACGCCGACAACGCAACCAACAAGTACAGCAACTGCGACTCAAACTCCATTACCTACGGAAACATTAACACCTACTCTAGTGGCAACCGTGACGGCCGGGCCAGAGACATTTGACCGTCCAATAAAAATAAGATCTATCGACAGAATTGAGAATGTGATGGTGAGTGGCGGGGCAGTCGTCAACGGAGCACTTATAGCGGATGAGACGCTTCCAAAACGCATACGTGAGGTAACCGTGCCCGATTTACTCGGGGGCTATCTCCTAATAAAAGTCGTGGCCGTTATCAATGGTATAGATCCGGATGATGATCAAGCGATAGCAGATTTCATAAAAAAACTTGCTAAGGTTCAAAAGGGAGAATTGCCTTGTTCTACAATATAGGGAACAACCTTCGGATATTATGAAAATGTGTCCGGTTTGGATCAGCAACCTTTGACATTGGAGATATTTTGTGGACAAGGGGAGGTAAGTCCAAGCGCACAACAGATTGACGCTATACTGATTAACTTGATTCAAGGGGCAGGTCCAATGGACCCAAATACTGGCTTGTTCGAAAATCGTGAAGATATGCCGAGATTTCAGATGACTTCTGATGCGGGTGGACAAGGTTTTGAAGCTACAGTGGATACTACAACAAATACACTGCAGTTAAAAGTTGGCTTTAGTCCCCGAACTCATCCATCGAGACTAGATGAGGGTTTGGCTACCAGCATAGCAGAATTGTTTCATTGGCTGGAAATAAATGATGGTCGAATAGTGAAATTTCAATCTAATAATAATTACTGGAAAAAGGGAATGGAATATATTGCCTTAGGATTTACGGTTAAGTAACGGTTTTGACTTTATATTATTTCGCAAGAGTTTACCTGCACTATCGAATGTACAAACGTTAAATCCTTAACTTCCACATTCTGAGCGGCTCATCAAAGCCCTTCACATGTTCCTGAAAAGGCTGTGCCGCTTCGGTCCTGGTATTTTTGGAAAGAAATTCCTGTACTTCGGGGTCATCATTGATTTCTTCAGTGAAGATCAATTCACCGCCTTGCGAGAAGCCCGGCAAGCGCGCCGCAATGTTGACGGTCGAGCCGAAATAATCCAGGCGTTCGTTCAAATTGACAACGATACAGGGTCCCTTGTGCATGCCGACCTTGAGCCAGAGCATCGGTTCACCGCGCTCGGCGATTTTTGTTTGCGCGTTCCAGACCGCCCGCAACGCCGCGATGGGATTTCGAAATGTCGCCATGACTGCATCGCCCATCGTCTTGACGATCGCGCCTCCTTCAGACGCCACCGCCTGCTCCAGGATATCGAAGTGTTCACGCACGCGCCCAAAGGCGGAGGCATCTCCGATCTTGCGATACAGGCGGGTGGAGTCGCGCAGGTCTGTGAACATCAGCGTAACGGAACCAATGGAAATCTCCTCGCCAGGTCGCACCACTTCACTTGCAAAGAGGTCGCGGAAGACCTGCAGCGCGGTCACGTCGGCAGCGGTCGATGCCTGGTCGCTCCAGGCGGTGCGCTCAAGCTGAAAGGTCTGGTCCGTCTCGGTGGCGTTGATCAGGTTGAGCGTCGGGTGAAGCGAGACGTATCCCTGCTCGATGGGCCACCCAAACGACGTTACACGCAGGTCCGCCTGGGGCAATCCCTCTGCATCTGCAATCAATGCCATGGAGCCGGTCACGTTCGAGGCACGCAGGGTGTAGCGCCCGGGTTCGAGCTGGAGGGCAACCGGCAACGAATGGAGCGACGCGATGCTTTGCGACATGATCACATGCGGCTGGAACTGCGGGCTTCCCACACAAAACGCCGCGTCGAATTCCACTTTCCGCACAGACGGGTTCGGTTTGAAGACCACTTCGATGTTGTGATCAAAATTCACCGTAAAGTCGATCTGGCAGGTGTCGCAGTGCGACCGACCCTGCACATCACCGAGATTGGTGTGTCCCTCCGTCGTCCCGCGGCAGGACGGGCAAAGCAGATCCCACGACATATCGAGGGTGCCCGCCCGCGTGGCTCGCAGGAACATCTCGAGCACCGCGCGTCGATTAACCTCCCAGCGGTCGGCAAGCGCGTAGGGTCGGATGCGCTGGACCGACAAATCATCGGCGCGCTCCAGAAAATCCTCCAGATGCGCCACCAGCGACGGATCCGTGCCCTGGCGGATGACCGTTTCGCTCAGGGACTTGAAATGGGCGCGCCCTGCCGTGCTCAGCCCGCGCGGACGCGCGATCTCGATCACCGCTCCGCGTTTGTTGGCAAGGCGGTCATAGATGCGGAAAGCCCGTTCGAACCTGTTTTTCGCGATGACACCAATAACAAAGGGAAGCGCAAGCTGCGCAAGGAAATTACTGCTCTTGATCCATGTTTGATACCGGACCCGCGTGCCGCCTTCCGGACGCGGGTCAAAGTTGGCTTGCACGCGCATTTCGTCGAGAGGACCCTTGCTATATGTCCTCAGGATGCCAAACGAATAAGGATACGTCCACTCAAAGGGTTCCTCCTCCCACTCCACTTTGACGAGCGGGAGTTTCATCCGCGCCTGCCTGACGCCCTTGACGTTATCCAACAGCTCGACCTCCGGCTGACCTGTGTCGCGGTTGAAGCGGTTCGTATCTGAGGCGAACGGCCAGATCGCCTGCGGAGAGGATTGCAGGTCCCAGTGCCAATCGAAGTAGAATTCCTGTGTCATATTGATAAATAGATGCAAAGAATAGAGTTAATTTTACTCAGAAAAGGTTACGATTGCATTTCAATAGATACTTGACATCACCCAAATTAGTCATACAATCATTTTAGCTTCATAAGATTCATTGTAGCGATTAGGAGGAAATAAAAATGGGCAGGAAAGCCAGACGTTCCGATAGTCAAGTCGGTCGCAAGAAAGGGATTGATCCCACAGTTTTGGTTGCGCTGATTACTGCTATTTCAGCTATTGTAATTGCTTTAATCAACTCTCAAACTATTATTGGCTGGCTGGTAAGGCCCACTTTGACACCTACGATAATTTCATCGCCGGTCCCTATTTTCACAGATACGTTAGTCCTTGTTGCCACTACTTTGGTGAGTACGAACACGATTGAGGCAACCTTAACACCAACTTCTACTGCACCTAGCACTACATTACCCAGCATAACTGAAACTCCCTCGCTACCTATTGGAATGCACGTGCGGCTCTATGCGGATAGAACGACTGGGAAGGCATCTCTGACGGTAAAACTGGATGCCAGAGATTCCTTCCTGCGCGCGCCCGGCGGCGAAATCTACGGATGCAGAGGCGGAGCGTGCGTCTATACATGGGAAGTATATTCAGGTGGACAGAAAATCGGAAAGCCAGAGGACAATTCAACCGGCACCTACCAGTACACGTTTGGGAGAAAAGGCACGTATTTTATTACAGTGTGGGTCTGCC